>DPSB01000336.1:0-7237 GCA_003537495.1 Cytophagales bacterium
GGCAACTGGAGCTTTGGCGATTACTTTAAGAAAGAAGCCATTGCCTGGGCGTGGGAGTTGTTAACAGAAGAATATAAACTACCGAAAGAAAGACTTTATGTTACCGTGTTTGGTGGCGATAAGAACGATAACCTTCCGGTAGATGAGGAAGCAAAAGAGTTGTGGAAACAATTTGTAAGCGAAAACCGCATCATCCACGGTATTAAGAAAGATAACTTTTGGGAGATGGGTGAGCAAGGCCCGTGCGGTCCGTGTTCAGAAATTCACATTGACTTACGTCCCGAGGCAGAGGTAAAGCAGAAGCCTGGCAAAGAATTAGTGAACAGCGATCATCCGCAAGTAGTAGAAATCTGGAACCTGGTATTTATACAATTCAATCGCCTGGCATCAGGTGCATTGGAACCACTTCCCGATAAACACGTGGACACAGGAATGGGCTTCGAACGGTTGTGCATGGCTATTCAAGGCAAGACTTCCAATTACGATACCGATGTGTTTCGGCCATTGATGGATTTTATTGCGAAGGAAGCAGGTGTTACTTATTCCGGCTCAACTCCGGGAAAAGGTTCTGCAAATGAAAAACAGGATATTGCTATTCGGGTAATTGCCGATCACATTCGTGCAGTTGCATTTACTATTGCCGATGGGCAACTTCCATCGAATACCGGAGCAGGTTATGTGATCCGAAGAATTTTAAGAAGAGCGGTGCGTTATGGATTTTCTTATTTGAATTTCAAAGAGCCATTCTTTCATAAGTTAGTTCCAGTTCTTGCAAACCAATTTAAAGATGTGTTTCCCGAATTGCAGCAACAATTGGATTATGTAACACGCGTAGTGTTGGAAGAAGAGATTTCGTTTTTAAGAACGTTGGAACGTGGTTTATCAAGGATTGATAGTGAGTTTAGTTGGAGAAGGCCATTCGCTAAGTATCTTAAGGAGAACAAGGGAAGGATATATAATTCAGATCAATCTTCTTTGAATGAAATGTTTGAGGAATTAAAATATAAGTTTAGTTATAATAGTGCTGCGCTTCAGCTAGCATTGGCAGCAAGGGCTGAACTTAACTTGGCAGGTATTCCTCCTTATGATTTTTGGGTTAAGTTAATAGCAGATGTTTCGAAGTATGAGGATGCATATGAGCAGATATTAAATTTCTCAACCTCAGAAATTTTAAATGGCAATATTGCCTTCGAACTCTACGATACTTTCGGCTTCCCATTCGACTTAACTTCATTGATCGCCCGCGAGCGTGGTTTCTCAGTTGATGAAAAAGGCTTCCACGAAGAAATGGCTAAACAAAAATCCCGCTCCAAAGCTGATGCTACTAAAGAAACGGGCGATTGGATTTTAGTAGGCGATGATGTAAAGACCGAGTTTATTGGATACGAGTATTTTTCTACGGAAGCAAAAATTGTGAAGTATCGTAAGGTGAAACAAAAGAATAAAGAGTTGTTTCAAATTGTATTGGATAAAACTCCATTTTATGCCGAAAGTGGTGGGCAGGTAGGGGATACTGGTGTTCTTGAAACCGTAAATGAAAAGATTGCAGTAATTGATACCAAAAAGGAGAACGAACTTATTGTTCACTACAGTGAAACCTTACCTGAAAATTTAGCGGCAACATATTTTGTTTCTGTAAACGAAAGCAAGCGCAGGCAAACCATGAATAACCACTCGGCCACGCACTTGCTGCATGCAGCCTTGCGCCAGGTGTTGGGTAAACATGTAGAACAAAAAGGTTCGTTGGTTAACAATAAGATTTTACGTTTCGATTTCTCGCACTTTGCGGCTATGACTGATGCTGAGTTAGCGAAAGTAGAAACCATTGTGAATCAAAAGATTCGTGAAAACATAGCCTTGAACGAACAACGTAATGTTCCACTGGAAAAAGCTAAGTCGTTGGGGGCAATGGCTTTGTTTGGCGAAAAGTATGGCGAGTTTGTACGCGTGATTACATTCGATCCGAAATTTTCAGTAGAGTTATGTGGTGGCACGCACGTTCCGTTTACTGGGAATATCGGGTTATTGAAAATTGTATCAGAGAGTTCTGTAGCAGCCGGAGTTCGCAGAATTGAAGCTGTGACAGCCGAAGGTGCGCAAGAATATCTGAATGAAAACCTTCAATTATTGAATGAAGTTAAATCCGTACTGAAAAATCCAAAGGATATTCTTGCTTCTGCAAAGTCGCTAATGGAAGAGAAACATGCCTTAGAGAAAAAACTGGAGGTTATGTACCAGCAACAAGCCAACGTGTTGAAGGATGAGTTGGCTGGTAAGGCGAAAAAATCAAACGGATACACATTGATTGTTGAAAAGGTAAGTGTACCCAATGCCGATTCGCTGAAGAACATTGCCTATGCCTTGCGCAACCAGTTCGATGATTTATTACTGATACTTGCAGCCGATGTGGATGGCAAACCGCAAGTGGCCGTTATGGTTGGTGAGAAGCTGGAGGCGACTAAAAAGTACCATGCCGGTAACATGGTAAAAGAATTAGCTAAGGAAATTGATGGTGGTGGAGGTGGTCAACCGTTCTTTGCCACAGCTGGTGGTAAAAAGTTAGAAGGCCTGGATAGCGTATTGGTAAAAGCAAAACAATTAATCTAAACTATAAATGAAAAAACTCTTACTGGTGTGGGTAGCTTGTCTGTTGCTCATTACTACTTATGCCCAGAATGCGAAAGAGGCAATAAAGCAGTTTAATGCTTATTCGCAATTGGTGCTGGAGAAGCAATTCGATAAAGCATTGGATCATGTGCATGAAGGAATTTTTGAAATCGCGCCTCGCGAGCAGATGAAGGCAATTCTGGAGCAGACCTTGAACAACGACATGATGGAGGTTGAGATGTCGATGCCCGAAGTGCAAGGAGTAAGTGCCATAAAAAAAATTGAGAATACACACTATCTAAAATTCATCAGCAAGAATATTGTAAAGATGCGTTTTAGCACGCAGGCAATAGGCGAAGGTGAGGCCGCTATTAACCAGGTAAAGCAAGGTTTGGTTGCGCAGTTTGGCGAAGCAAACGTGGCTTATGATAATACTACCCGATTCTTTAGTGTAACAGCAGTTAAACCTGTTATCGCCACTTCGGTTGATAAGAAAGACTGGAAGTTTGTAACGATTGATAGCGAGCAACTTATTCCCATGCTCGAAAAGTTTATCCCGAAAGAAATACTCGATTTGAAGGTTGATTAAAGAATTAGTTCATAAAATATTGGGTTAGCCTGCTTTAAATTTTTATTGTTATTTTGTAAAACAATGAGCTTGATATGACGCAACTGACAATTGAAATAATTGATAAAAAGACTTTAAAACTGATAGCAGATTTAGAGTCTATGAAATTGATTCGGGTTTTGAAAGGGAAAGAAAAGACTAATAAAAAGAAGTTATCAGAGCGATTGGCGGGTAGCCTATCCCTCTTGCAGGCAAAAGCTTGGAATAAAGAATTAGAAAAAATGAGAGGGGAATGGCAAAGAGATATTTAATTGATACAAATGTTATTATTGATTTCTCAGCCAATCTGATTCCCAAAAAAGGAAGTTCGTTACTTTCAATTTGCTTTGATGAAGAACCCATCATTTCAGTAATTACTAAAATTGAGCTTGCTGCTACTGCACTCACACTTGATTTAATCCTTCTCTCGAGAAATACGGTGGATTTCAGCAAGATCAAAGCCTTAAATCATTTGAATCCATATAAACTTTAGACGGGTTCATGTCTTTAACAGATAAATATACCATTGTAATCGGCCTTGAAGTTCACGCACAGCTGCAAACGCAAAGCAAAATTTATAATTCCGATTCGGCTGCGTATGGTGGTGCACCCAATTCACACGTAAGTGTAATTACACTGGCTCATCCGGGTACGTTGCCAAAACTTAATCGCAAGGCAGCTGAGTATGCCATGAAGATGGGTCTGGCGTGCAACTCCGAAATTTCGCGCTACCAGATTTTCGATCGTAAAAATTATTTCTATCCCGATCTGCCAAAAGGCTATCAGCTAACGCAGGATCGTACGCCCATCTGCAAAGGCGGACACATAACCATTACCACCAAAGCGGGCGAACAAACTATTCCGCTCAACCGCATTCATATAGAAGAAGATGCAGGCAAGTCTATTCACCTGGAAAATGAAGCCGATACATTGGTAGATTTTAACCGGGCCGGTGTGCCGTTGATTGAAATAGTGACGGAGCCCGCACTACGAAGTTCGGAGGAAGCAGCGGCCTTGCTCGGTGAAGTGCGAAGATTGGTACGCTACCTCGACATTTGTGATGGCAACATGGAAGAAGGTTCGTTGCGTTGCGATGCTAACGTATCGCTCATGCTGAAAGATGCAAAAGAGTATGGTAAGAAAGTGGAGATCAAAAACATGAACTCCATGCGCCATGTACAACGGGCGGTTGATTTTGAAGTGGAACGCCAGATGGCCATTCTTGAAAGTGGCGGTAAAGTGGTTTCGGAAACGCGAACCTTTGATGCCAACACCGGAGAAACATACGGCATGCGCACCAAAGAAGAACTAAATGATTATCGGTATTTTCCCGATCCCGATCTTAGTCCATTACATGTTTCTGATGAATGGCTAAATGCGATTAAAGCATCTATGCCTGCATTGCCACGCGAGTTGAAAGAAAAATTTATTGCCACATATAAATTGCCGGAATACGATGCCAATGTATTAACGCAATCAAAAGAGTTGGCGCAATACTTTGAAGCGGTTTGTTCTTTCACGGCAAATTTCAAAGCTGTTTCCAATTGGTTAATGGGCCCTGTAAAATCTTACTTGAATGAACATGCACTGGAAGCGGATAAGTTACCTGTTGCACCTTCTGCATTGGCACAAATAATTGCGTTGGTAGATTCCGGTAAAGTAAGTTTTGCAGCCGCTTCTCAAAAGTTGTTTTTGGAGTTAATCAATAATCCACAACTTGAACCTGCTGAGCTTGCGCAGAAATTGAACCTGATACAAGACAGCAATCAGGATTCGTTATTACCCGTGGTGGAACAAATTCTGAACGAGTTTCCGCAGAAGGTAGAAGAGTATAAAAAGGGTAAGAAAAATATTCTGACTATGTTTATGGGCGAGGCTATGAAGCGCACCAAAGGCAAGGCAGATCCGAAAATTATAAACGAGTTGTTTTTACAGAAACTGAATTAAGAAATATGAAAAAGATTTGGGGCAGTGTGTTGATGGTGTTGGTTTTGTTTGCGTGTAGCGAAAAGAAACCCGGTTGGGAAGTTACCCTTTCGGGAAAAGTTGGCTTTCCACAAGCCGGAGAAATTTCGCTGAAAGAACTGAAACAGGATGACACCGGAGCAACCGACACCATTAAATTGAAATCGGATTATACGTTTGAAAAAAAAATCTGGCTTACCGAACCCGGTTATTATCAAGTCAACTTCTATAATAAACAAGTAATTACAGTTATCCTCAACAAGAGTAACGTAACCGTGAATGTGGATGGGAATAATCCCGGAGGATTTGCTGAGATTAAAGGTTCGCCCGATCATGATTTGATAACCAAAGTGCAGCAGATGATGAGCAATCTGCAAACCTCTCCGGATATCTCGCAATTGGAAATGGAGTTTGCACAAGCCTCTGCCCAAAACAATCAGGCAAAAGTGGAGGAGTTGCAACAACAATATTTGGAATTGATGGATCGTGGTTATGTTCTGGTAGCAGATGTTATTCGCGAAGAACCCCCTTCATTAGCAGTTATGAATCTGTTGCAACAAAATGTGTTGGATAAAGATAAGTTCTTTGACTTGTATGTAAGCACAGCCGAAAAGTTTAAAAAAGATTGGCCCGACTCGCGATACACCAAAGAGTTTACGGAGTTGGTCGACAAAATGAAAGTAACTGCCATCGGCCAAACAGCACCCGAAATAGATTTACCAAATACAGATGGCGTGCAGACCAAACTTTCATCCTTACAAGGTAAATATGTACTGATTGATTTCTGGGCAAAGTGGTGTGGCCCGTGCCGCAGGGAAAACCCGAATGTGGTAAGCGCTTACCATAAGTTTAAGGATAAGGGCTTTGAGGTGTTTGGCGTTTCATTAGATCGTACCAAAGAAGATTGGTTGCAGGCAATTGCCGAAGATGGTTTGGTGTGGACCCAGGTTTCGGATTTGAAATACTTCGAATCGCAGGCAGCTCAAACCTACAACATCAGCGCTATTCCTTTTTCGATACTGATCGATCCGCAAGGAAAGATTATTGCCAAGAATTTACGGGGCCTTGCTTTGCATTAGAAGCTGGAAGAGGTGTTGGGCCAATAAAGTTGGGTTGCAAATTACTCTGTCCGGAGCTCATCAACCGGATTGGCTATAGCTGCTTTTATGGTTTGCAGGCTTAGGGTAAATAGCGCAATAGCTGTTACAATAAATGCAGCACTTATAAATATGCCAACTCCAATTTCGATTTTGTTCGCGAATCGGGCTAACCACAAATTCATCACATAATAACCTACAGGCGCAGCTACCGCAAATGCCAGAACAATTCGTTTGGTGAATGTGATGGTGAGCAAATTGGATATATCCACCACGGTGGCACCCAAAACTTTTCGAATCCCCATTTCTTTGGTGCGACTTTGAATAACTGCCCATGAAAGTGCGAACAAACCGAAGCAGGATAATATCATACTCATAACTGAAAATGTAATTACGATTTTGTAGAAGAAGGTGTCTTCCTTGTATTTCTTCATTAAGTCCTCCTGAATTATCCGTTGATTAAATGGATAATCCGGAAATACCTCGCGCCATAAAATTTCCAATTGTGGAATAAGGCGGGCAAGTTCATTTCCCTTATAATCAACCAATAAAGAACTGCCTTGCCTACTATATGAAATAATAACCGGTGGAATTTCTTGTTTGAAGGAACCACAGGTAAAATCTTTAACAACACCAATTATTGCATCTTTAGTGCCGGGTATTAATGTCCCGATTGGCTCTTTTATGTCAAACTGTTTTATCAATGTTTCATTCACCACTTTACCAGTGTTGGTTTCAGAAGGCATTTGCCCGGCCATCAAAGTAAGATCAAGTGTGCTAAAGAAATCTTCATCGCCTGAAAATAGATAGGGTGAATAAAATGTATTGTCTTCCAGATCGTATCGGGCCATCCAATTACCTGAAATAGGATTACCTCCGCTTAAGGTTACGTGGTTTACATCTTGCAATTGAGCTACCTTATTTTTTAACAGCGACATGCCTTCTGTAAATTTTCTATCGG
>DPSB01000336.1:7410-9347 GCA_003537495.1 Cytophagales bacterium
GTAAATTTTCTATCGGGCGTGTTTAGTTGAATGAGGTGCCGGTTAAATCCAAGAGGCGCACTTCTGAGGTGCTCCATTTGTTCAATAATGGTTATAGCACAAACAGCCAATGTAATGGAGATTACAAATTGTATGGTGAATAAAAGTTTACTAAACGAAGTTCTGGAAGTATCGCGCGTCATCAGGTTAATCGCTTTCATTTTCCATTGTCGGGATACGGAGAGGATTACCATTATGGAGATAGAAAGAAATAGCAATGCACCAAGTAAGGTTATTACGGTTAGGTTTAAGAAATAAGCAGGAGCGAGGTTGGCTTCAAAAACTGTGTTGAAGGTGGGTAAAACAAAATAGGTTACCAGTAATGAAAGGGAATAACCGGTTAGAATATAAACCCCAGCTTCTGTAAAGGAATAGGAAAGTAGATTGAGTTGAGTAACACCGAGTGTTTTCTTTATCCCGATTTCTTTTTTACGCTTTTGCCAGAATAACAAGAACAGGTTGATGAAGTTAAAACTGGCTATGAAGATTACTAATGCACAAACTACGTATCCAATCGTGATAAACATGGGGTTACGCGTGGTTATAAATGCAGCTTTATTATCGGTGCTAAAGTAAGAATCAGCAAGCGGAGTAAAGGAATAACTCATTTTGCCTTCGCCAATTAAGCCCGGCCTTTGTGGGTCTGTATTTATCTTTTCGAGCAGTGAATTGCCGGTGTTTGGTCTGTGAAGAAGTACATAACCTGGGCCTCCGTTCCATTTGTCTGGAAACACGGAATGATGAAGCAGCGCATCAAAATTTAAATGACTGTTTTCGATAGGTTTATCAACCACAGCTGAAACCAGAACCTGTTGCGAAGTATCGGTCGTGCTAAGGATAAGTTCGCGACCAATTACATTAGTATCTTGAAAGAGTGTAAGTGCTTTCGCTTTGGTAAGAACAATTTTTCCGAGACCAATACAATTTGCTTTATTGCCTTGCGCAACCGGAAAATCAAACAATGAAAAGAAAGTGCTATCAACCGTTACGATGGCTAAATCTGAAAACTTTTGATCTGGAGTTTGAACAGTTACACCGGTCAGGTTCCCGATCTGGCATACTTTTTCAACTTCTGCATAGTTGGAAGTAAGGTACTCTGGCAGGTAGGAGGGTATGTATGCAATCCGGCCACTGCTACCAAACGGATCGTTGCTAAAAAGTTGAAAAATGCGATCGCGTTTGGTGTGAAATGAATCGGTACTTTTTTCAAATACGAGAAACGAAATGAGAATGTTGGCACATGCAAAACCAACTATCAAACTCAGCAAGATTACAGAAGTATATACTTTACGAGCCCAGAGGTTTCTAAAAATAAGTTTAAGGTTGATGATGAGCATGCGGGTTTAGAATTAAGTGTAAAAATGAGGCTGTCTCCTACGTTTAAAAAATCAAACATTAGTAACAGCCTCAACTATTTTAAAACGAAATCGTCTCTGTTTTAAAACCTACAAATGAGAACACAAGCATGCCTGAGTCTTTGGTGACTTCAAGTTTATATTCTCCATTTTTGTTGCTTACCGTTCCTTGCGTGCTTCCAGCCAAAACGATATTCATTCCCAAAAGCGGTTGATCTTCTTCATCAGTAACTCTACCAACCATAAAGTATTTGCCATCTTCCTGAATCAATTTGCCATTGGTACGCATGGATTGTTTTACTTCTTCAAGTTTACCAGCAGGCTGGGCAGTATTGTCAAGGCTAAAGATTATTGGTATTACCATGCGTTGCCTTACAGCCATGCCTCGTTGCTTGCCGGGGTTCCATGCTTCAGCATTAGCCATAACTTTAACGGCCTCTTCATCGCAACCACCACCAATACCTTTAAGCGGTCTTATATCTGAGAGTGAGCCATTCTGATTAACAACAAATTCAATGAACACCCGTCCTTGAATTCCTTTTT
>DPSB01000336.1:9563-13696 GCA_003537495.1 Cytophagales bacterium
ATTCCTTTTTGCCTGGCTTCTCTAGGATAGGTTAGATTTGAGCCAATGTATTGATAGAATTTTTCCATGCCATTTTTTGGCGTAGCCGTTTCTTCCACTACTGAATAAATATCGTTTTGATCTTTTAATTCAAGATTTGAAATATCAACGGTAAGAACACCCACTGTTTTTCTATTTGGGATAGGATAGGTGTTTAATAAGATTTGCTTTACTGCAGCGTTTGCCGCAAACTTAGTGCGGATTTCATCTGCATCGCCTTCTATATAACTAAACTTTGCTCCCGGATATTGAGCTTGATATTTAGTAGCAATATCTTGTTTTACAATTTCGGGAAATTCAGTTTGTGTTAATGTGCTATCAGCGATTTCATGCATGATCTGATCCTGACAGGCCACTACAACAAAATAAGTAGCCAGCATTAAAATAGCGGTAGCTATCTTCCACTGACTTATTTTTCTTCGAACAGTTTTCATCATGTTAATTCGTTTTAAGGTGAAGGAATTGGTAAAATGATTGGCGAGTACAAACCCGTTTTGCTGTAAAGCAACCTTCGCCAGCAGGCCGCAATACCGGTCCACATCCATGTTTTCAACCGAGCGCGCATCGGCTTCAAATTCATGAACCTGTACCAGGGAAGTTTTATAAAACCAGATAATTGGATTGAACCAACATACTGCTTGCAATACATGTACGAACACAATATCAACTGAATGACCTTTTTTGATATGCACTGCTTCGTGTTGCAAAATCTCTTCTTTCTCTGCTTCATCAATCGAATCTTTACCTGGAATAAAAATGTAATTGAAGAATGAAAAAATGCTTTGCACTTGAGTTGATTCGGCCACTGTATACGTTTGCCATTGATACCGCTTTGCCTGATAGAAAAACATAACAATACGACCAATGCGAATAAACAACAACACTAGAAGAACTACGGCCACTATCAGGTAAGCAGGAATAACCCAGCTCCAGTAGTTGGTTGTAGTTGCTGGGGCAGATGCAGTTCCATTGCCTACAATCACAATTTCGGGTAACCACGTAGCCATAGCGGAATTACTGAGGGTAGGGATGAGGGTATTTTGGCCACCCGAAATAGTAATGAGAGGAAATACAACCGAGCACATCATTGCAACAAGCAAAAACCAACGCTTGCTGGTAAACTGAGTTTCTTTGCCCAACAATAAAATATATACTGCATAGAAAAAGATTAGCCCCAGGTTTAGCTCAAACAGGTAGTTCACGATTGTATTCATGGCTTTTTGTTTTTGAGGTTTTGTAATTCACTCATCAGTTTATCTATATCGCCTACATTAAGATTGTTCTCCTTGGCAAAGAATGATACCAGGTTTTGAAACGAACCGTTGAAGTAACCTTTTACCATGTTGTTGAGGTAAAAGCGCGTATAGTTCTCCTTCGCGATAAGCGGAAAGTACTCATGTGTTTTGCCGTAAGCTTTGTAGCCAACAAAACCTTTCTTCTCCAAAATTCTTACAATGGTAGATACCGTGTTGTAGGCAGGTTTGGGTTCTGGCAATTGGTCTATTATATCTTTTACAAATCCCTTTTTAATTGTCCAAAGGATTTGCATGATCTGATCTTCGGCTTTGGTTAATTCTTTCATAGTTTAATCTGAATATTTTACGGGACTACATTGCGCAAAATCCACCGTGTTTGATAAAGGGAATTTATGTGTTTCAATAAAACTTGTGAGTAACTTTTCAAATTGCGATTGCTTATAAAGCGGTAATTCTTCTTCCTTAAAGTGAAAAAGAAAGTAATCTATCTCGCCACTCTTGCTGATATAAATTCTATTGAAGCAGCGGGTTGTTTTTCCCCAGGTAAAGTCATTTGCCTTTAGAAACTTGCCAAGGTCTTTAAGTAGCGAGGTGTAGCCTTGCATAAATTCCTGCTCGCGTCCGTTAAAGGCGGCAAGCGTGGTGTCGCTATGCAGCGCGCTCATATATACTTTGTCAAGGCTATCAACGGAGATACCTCTATTAAGCGCATTCTGAAAAGAGGTAGCTAATTGTTGACTATGCACATCTGAAAAGGCTATCGGGATAAATAGGAAAACCAATGCGAATTTCATGGGCAGTTGTTTTGGTCAACTATCAATTACGTTCCAAAACTAAGTATTTAGTTATAAAGCACAAGCGTAAGACCGTAATTTGTTTCAAACCATTAAAAATCAATTAGTTGTAAAGCAGTAGGCGAGTATGTTTGCACCCATCTGCAAGGCTTGCTGGCGCTTTTCGGCTGGCGCATTATGAATGCGCTGGTCTTCCCAACCATTGCCCAGGTCAGACTCATAACTATAATAAACTACAAGGCGGCCTTCATAAAAAAGTCCAAAACCTTGTGCGGGTTTGCCATCGTGTTCATGAATTTTAGGAAGCCCTGCCGGAAAATTAAACTTCTTGTGGTAGATGGCATGCGAATAAGGAACTTCGGTTAGCTCCAATTCAGGAAAAACTTTCTTCAGTTCTATTCTGATAAATTTATCCAGCCCGTAGTTATCATCAATGTGTAAAAAGCCACCACTTATCAGGTAGTTTCTCAAGTTCTGGGCTTCATCGGGTGAGAATACCACATTGCCATGGCCTGTCATGTAAACATACGGGTAATTGAAAATATCGGAACTGCCGGCTTCGGCTACTTCATCTTCAACCTGAATAGTGGTGCCTAATTCTTTGTTACAGAATTCAACCAGATTAGGCAAGGCAGTTTTATTGGCATACCAATCGCCACCACCGTTGTATTTAAGCTTGGCAATTTTAATAGCGGGTTGGGCATGAAGCGCAAAGGCTTGGACTACAATAATCAAGATAATTATGTGCTTCATTGTTCTAAAATAAAAAACGGCTGCCAATTGGCAACCGTATATTTTTTTGTTTTAAGATTTGGGTTAGAATGCGAAGCCAAGTGTTACGCCAGTGCGTACACCAAAACCATCAAATGCTCCAGTGTCGAAAGTATCGGCACCGTCAGTTACCTTAACATTTCCACTAGAGTATTGTGGACCGATAAAAATGTCAAGTGAAATTTTTTCTTTGAAAATCCACTGCTTTCCAATTACTACACCACCGCCAAATAGAGATAACGTCCCTTTGTTTGTTGCGCCATCAAATGAATCTTCTACTTTAAAACTTTGATAACGTGCGAAAGGAGCTACATAAAAACCGGCAGGAGCTTCAGATTCAGAAAGATAGAAGCGGTATTCAGGAGTAACACCAAAGCCTGAGAATGAAGTACTCTCCGGGCTGTAAGAGGTAAAGAATGCGCCAATCTGAAAACTTCCGGTAGCACTTACTTTCCGCTCGTAAGACATATTAAATGTTTTTACAATTGGGCTAAAGATGTTAATTTTAACAACATTCTCCTGCGCTTTGGCCGAGGTAAATACACCGCCGATTAAAAGTACCACAAGGGCAACAACTAAATTTTTTTTCATGTGAAGTTGGTTTGTTATAATTCAAATATAGCAAACAACGTGCAAAATAATTTTTGGTTACCGATTAAACCTTTGGCCGATGTAAGGTTCTAAGCCATGTTTTAAAAATAATAACACATGAAAACAATTTTCAAAAACAGTCTGTTAGGCTTTGCTTTAATCTCACTTACATTCTTATCCTCATGTCTGGACGATAAGTTTGATCTCTCCGATCAGGATTCTCAAAACATTGAAAACGAAGCAGTAACCGATGGTTACTTTGAAGATGCCGAAGATATGTCGGCATTGGTAGTAGCTGTGGAGCCTGAAACTGAGGGTGGTAGAATTGCTTCCTTCGGGAAAGTAAACGGCAATAAACCTACCGATCTTAGATTTACTGGTGAGTGTGTTACCGTAACACTCGAAATGGCAGAAGATAGCCAACCTGGCAATCCACATGGATACATCAGAATTAATTTTGGTGATGGTTGTACTGATATTAAAGGAAACATCCGTAAAGGAATTATTGTGGTTGAGTTTAAAGGAAGAAGGTTTTTCCCTGGTTCTGAAATCATCACAACATTTGATGGCTACCATATTAACGGTGTAAGAATAGAAGGGACTCGCACGGTTACCAATATTACAGGAAGCACTACATCAGCTCCCAAATTTGAAATTGTATTAGAAGATGGCCGCGCCAACT
>DPSB01000413.1 GCA_003537495.1 Cytophagales bacterium
TGAAGGTTGTTTAAAAGTCTTGATTTTAATGAAGCAAATAATTACGCGCACCTTGAGCCCTATGGTTTTGATGTACTTTCCAGCGATGTTACGCTGGTGTATGCTTTATGGGGAGCGGAAAACGGTAAAGACATCTGGCGATTACTTCCTCAACAAGTCTTCTTTGAAGAAGGATTATTACAATACAATTTTGATTTTACCGATGAGGATGTGAACATCTTCTTAGATGCCACATTCAACTTATCACTTTTAGGAAGCCAGTGGACTAACGATCAGGTTTTCAGAGTAGTGGTAGTTCCGGCTGACCTGGTGGGCCGACCCAACTATGCAGATTACGATGCTACTATGAAGCGATTTAATCTGAGCGATAAAGATTTTCAGAGACGCAAATAAAAAGTTAGCAGGCGTTTGGCAACAGGCGCCTGCTACTTGTTTAAAAGCTGAATCAGCTTTTCGGGTTCGTTGGTGGTAATCATGTCTACCTTGCGATCAATCAGCCACTGCATAATAGTTTCATCATTCACCGTCCACGCGTTTGTACTAAGCTTCCGCTGATGCGCATCGGCCAACCAGTTTTCGTTTTTCTGTAATACGCTGAAGTGATAATCAAAACCATCTAATCCGGCAGCAGCCAGTTGCTCAGGCGTTTTATCGCCATTCAAATATTGTACGTGCGCTTTGGGTGCGAGTTTTTTTACTTCGAGGCAAACATCAAAATCAAACGCGATGTAATCGGTAATGGAAGCCACCCCCACTTTGTTTACTAACTCCACACATTTTTTGGTTAAGGCAAGTGAACGGGCTTTACCAAGTTGTGAAGTTTTTATTTCAAGAATGAGGCGGGTTTGATTTTGATTTTTACCAGCCAGCAGGTAGGATTCCAATGTTGGCAAGGGCTCGCCATTGCTCAGTTTTAGTTTTGATAATTCGGATGCAGATGTTTTCTCAATGAAAATACCTTGAATGGAATGATCGTGCAATACGAACGGTATGGAGTCTGCACTCAGGTGTACATCAAACTCGCTGCCGTAACACTTTAATGCAATAGCATGTTGTAATGCCGCAATAGAGTTTTCGGGCACATTGGTATTTTTCCATGCACCGCGGTGGGCGATTACTTTGGTGTTAATGATTTGTGATCCAGACATTAAAATCGAAAGTAAAATTATCCACGCTGCTTTCATCTGCTGTATTTATTTTTTGGATTTCTACTGGTGTGATGAAATGAAAGTATTAAAACGACTTTTCTCTTCTCCAGAATTTTGTAAACGATTACGTACGGAAAGGTATTGACTTTTACTTCTCTGAAATTCTTACGCTTTTTGGGAAATAAGAGTGGAGTTCGTTTTAAAATTTGAAGATGATGTTCAATTTTTTCTTCAAAGCGCACACCTAACCCTTCAAGCCGCTCTTCATACCAATCCTGTGCTTCTGAAAATTCAGTTTCAGCTAACGGGTGAAGTAGAATTTTATAAGGCATAAAGCTTTAACCTCTACTCTTTTTTGCTTTGGCTTTGAACCCCTCCCAAGAGTTTAATTTATCAAGATTGGCCACTCCATCAGCAGACCTGCGACTCATTTCGTTTACAAAATCATCTGTCCAGATATTGGTTTCTTCCTCAATGTCTCTTTCAACTATTGTGTACATAGCTTTAACTTTCCGGCTATCAGCATTCCGGATATAATCAAAAAGTTTTCTCTTTATTTCAATTGAACTCATAGTATAAAGTTACGAAAAACTATTTAGGCTCACGCCTGCTTCCGCCATACAATTCATATTCCAACAACCTGCAATCAATCTTACTAGTATAAAACTCAATTCGTTTGCTTGCTTTTAATCCGATTTTTTTGGCAAGGTCCAAGTTGCCGGTAAATATATAACCCTTATAACCCTGACATTTCTTTTTCATAAAATCGCCCATCCGTGCGTAGGTTTCTTCCAATGCCGAAACCTCTCCAAGACGTTCGCCATATTCAGGATTGAAGTAAACCACACCAGGCGCATCGGGTACAGGCGTTTCTTCAAAGTCGCAGCGTTTAAACTCAATCATGGATTCAACACCGGCAATACCTGCATTTACTTTCGAAACTTTTATAGCATCATCACTAATGTCGGTGGCGATAATGTGCAGGCCAGGCACTTCCGTTATCTGTTCCTGTAATTTTTTTAGCTCAGCTTCATAGCAAGTAGCATCGTAACCCGTTACATGCATAAATGAATAATTTTTACGATACAATCCTGGCCTGCGGTTAGTTGCCATCATAGCGGCTTCAATCGCCACTGTACCCGATCCACACATGGGATTTACGAAAGCAGATTTGCGATCCCACCTGGTAGCCATTACAGTGGAAGCAGCCAGCGCTTCGAGCATAGGTGCTTTGCCAGGAATTTTACGATACCCATGCTTGGCTAAGGTTTCACCAGAGGTATCCAGAAAAATTTCAGCTTGTTCATCTTTCCAGTACAAGTGAAAAACAGCTCCTAAAAATTCTGAGCCAGAGTTGGGACGCTTCATGGTTTCCCTGCGCATGCGATCGGCAATAGCGTCTTTCACTTTTACGTTCACGAACATGTCGTTGTTCACCGTAAAGTGGGTAGCGTTGCTGGTAACGGAAAAATAACCCTCGGGCGTCAATAGTTTTTCCCACGGATAGCGGATCAGTTCATCGTATAAATCATCGGGCCCATTGCACCGAAATTGTTTTAAAGAATAAAGTACCTGGCTGGCGCAGCGCAGGTTAAGATTAAGCTTAACGCAATCGTTAAGGGTGCCTGATAATTCTACACCGGTAATAAATGTTCGGGTTGGTTCAAAACCAAGATCGCGTACGTCTTGTTCCAGATAAGGCGCAAGGCGTTTGCTACAGGTGATGATGATTCTTGCGGAGTTGGTGAATATAGACATGTCGCAATATACACCCAAGAAACCAGATGCTGACCGCTTGATATTTCCGAAAATAGAAAAGAACACGTATATTTGACTGTACACGTGTCTATGAAAACGAAGCTAACACTTACTGTTCAAAAAAAGATTGTAGAGGCTGCCAGAAAACGATCACGCAAAACAGGAAAGTCTATTTCTGGTTTGTTTGAAGAAGTTTTTGAAGAAAAGGAATCGAGGGCTATCCAATCAGAACCCCAGCGGGCTGCTGAGCGGCTATTAATAAAATTGGAAAGCGCCTCCAAAGTTGTTGCGCTTGATGATAAAAGTCTATTGGAAAAACATATCAAGGAAAAATATGCCTGATGTTTTTCTGGATACAGATGTC
>DPSB01000153.1:0-518 GCA_003537495.1 Cytophagales bacterium
GATTTTGGCAAATTGATTTTGGAAGTGTAGTTACCATTAACTTACCAAAAGATAGTACGCTCAACCTTGATATTTTATTTAAAGAGATCGGTTTGAATATTTCAGAATTGTAGAAACCACTTTAAGCATTTATGGAACTCACACTCACCACACCCGCTCTTTTATTTCCTACAGTTTCGTTAATTCTGTTGGCCTACACCAATCGCTTTCTTGCTGTGGCTTCACTTATCCGCAAACTGGCCACCGACTATCAAAACAAAGAAGATAAAAAAGTGGCGGATCAGATTCGCAATTTGAAAGTACGGTTACGCTTAATCCGCGATATGCAGATGTTGAGTATTCTTGCGTTATTTCTGAGTGTGCTCTGTATGTTCTTTTTGTTTAGCGGGCATGAGTTGATTGCCAAATACATTTTTGGAGCTTCGTTACTATCGTTATTGATTTCATTAGGTATGACCATGCGCGAAATACAGATTTCTACCCGTGCCCTTTCCATTCAGCTAAGCGATATTGCCGAT
>DPSB01000153.1:765-4376 GCA_003537495.1 Cytophagales bacterium
TCAGCTAAGCGATATTGCCGATGATGTGAAGTTGTGGGATCCGCTGAAGGATTTGGTAGGTAGGAAGAAAGGGGAGTAGAGACGTCAAGCCATAGCCGAATCATAACCACTAAGTAACAAAAGGAGCACTAAGCTCTTTGTGCAACCTTGGTGCCTTTGAGTCTTTGTGGCAACCAATTTAAAAATACTCAAACACCCCATTCTCCGTCTTCAACGTAACCTTTTTAGCAACAGCTTTTTCTACGCGACCAACAATCTTTGCCTCAATACCAAAAGCTTCGGCAATAGCAATCACTTGTTGCGCATGTTGCTGGGGCAGATAAATTTCCATGCGATGTCCCATGTTAAAAACCTTATACATTTCCTTCCAGTCGGTGCCGGAGCATTCGTGTATTAGTTTAAAGAGCTGTGGAATCTCAAACAGGTTATCTTTGATTGCATGAACATTCTCTACAAAATGCAGCACTTTGGTTTGTGCGCCACCACTGCAATGCACAATACCATGAATGTTTGCGCGTAATTCGTTTAACACTTTCAGCATTACCGGGGCATACGTGCGTGTGGGCGATAAAACCAGTTTGCCTACATTCACCTCTACACCGGGCACTTCATCCGTTACTTTATATTTTCCTGAATAAACCAGATCGTCTGGTACAGCTTTGTCAAACGTCTCTGGGTATTTGGTTGCGTAGTTGTGCTCAAACACATCGTGTCGGGCAGAGGTAAGTCCGTTGCTTCCCATGCCGCCATTGTATTCACTTTCATACGTAGCTTTACCAGATGAGGCCAACCCCACGATCACATCACCAGCCTGAATGTTGGCATTATCAATCACATCGCTGCGCTTCATGCGTGCGGTTACAGTACTGTCAACAATTATCGTTCTAACCAAATCGCCCACATCGGCAGTTTCGCCACCGGTGCTGTAAATCTCCATGCCGTATTGGCGCAGCATCGCCAGCACTTCTTCAGTACCGTTAATGATGGTTGAGATAACTTCACCGGGAATCAGATTTTTATTACGACCAATTGTAGATGAAAGCAAAATGGGTCCGGTAGCACCCACACACAGTAAGTCATCGATGTTCATGATGATGGCATCTTGCGCAATGCCTTTCCAAACCGAAAGATCACCCGTTTCTTTCCAATAGAGATAGGCCAGCGATGATTTGGTGCCGGCACCATCGGCATGCATAATGGTGCAAAACTCCGGATCGCCAGCTAATGTATCGGGAACAATTTTGCAAAAGGCTTTTGGAAATAACCCTTTATCTAATGTTTTGATGGCTTGGTGTACATCTTCTTTGCTGGCGGAAACCCCGCGTTGGTTATAGCGATCGTTGCTCACGTGGTAAATTAAATCAGACTACAAAAGTGCAAAAAGATTGTGGTTATGTTGACTCACCAACTGTTCAATTTCTATCAAGCGAATCCAGATAAAGGTCTTCCACTTTCTTTCTTGCCCATGGAGTTTTTCTGAAAAAGGTAAGGCTTGATTTAATACTCGGGTCGTGGATAAAGCAATTTACCGGAATTCGTTCGCCCAATTCTTCCCACCCATATTTTTCCACCAGAAAATTTAAAATGGCTTCCAGAGTTTTACCATGCAAAGGGTTATTCTTTTGTTCGCTCATTTGCGGATGTGGGTTAGGGATTCGGTGTAATCAGTTTGAAGATCTTCTGGTAACTTATGCAACACGCTATCAATTTTTTTAAGCTGTTGCTGATACAGATTGAATAAAACCGTTCCGGTACTCAATGGGATTCGTTCTGCAACAATCTTTTCACAGAAGTAAATTCTAAGTTCCAACTCGGTTTTGGGTAAACCTGAGTATTTAATTTGTCTGTTAGTATAGCGAAGTACTTTTCGTAAAATTTTTTTGGTGAGGTATAGGTTATGCCCCGCTATTTCAGCAAACAACGTATCTATCTCAGTTTTAACTTGTTGAATATAACTGGCCTCATCGTGGGCTTCGAACAAAAGATAAGCGAGCAATAATTTGTTTTCTTTTTTATACCGAGCTAGTCGAAGGCAAAAAGCTTGCAGGGCATCTGAATCTAAGTGTTGTAGTTCTTTCCGGATGTCGCTTATGGAAGCAGATGTCATGTTTGGTTTGGTATCGTACAAAGGTAATGAATACTGTTACTGGTTACTGGTTTCTTGCTCCTCGTTTAAATTTTAGCCTAATCAACCAGTAACGAGCCACAAGTAACCAGCAACTATTCAGCTTCAATCTTCTATCTTGCAACCTCAACCAACAATCATGAAAAATCTTTTCGCCTTTGCACTCCTTCTCATTTTGAATTTGCACATTCAGGCTCAACCCAAAGCGGGCGAAACTATCACCACCCAAAAACAGAAGTTTGTATTTGAAACCATTACTTCCGATCTGCAAAGTGTATGGGGTATAGCATTTCTGCCAGATGGCCGGATTCTGGTAACTGAAAAGAGTGGCGAGATACGTGTAATTAAAGATGGCAAGTTGTTGCCTGAAAAAATTGCCGGAGTGCCAAAGGTATATGATAAAGGGCAGGGTGGTTTAATGGATATTCAACTTCATCCGAACTATGCGCAAAACAGTTGGATTTATTTAACGTATTCCAAACCAGATGGTAACAATGGTGGAACCGTAATTGCGCGTGCAAAACTACAAGGCAATGCATTGGTAAACCTCGAAGAGTTATTCAAGGCGCAACCCACCACTTCATCGGGAGTGCATTTTGGTTCGCGCATTGTATTTGATGGCAAAGGGTACATTTATTTTTCTTCAGGCGAGCGTGGCAAAAAAGAAAATGCTCAGGATTTATCGAACCACCTCGGTAAAATTTTGCGTCTGCATGAAGATGGTCGCGTGCCTAATGATAATCCGTTTGTAAACACCACTGGAGCCAAACCTGAAATCTGGTCGTACGGCCATCGCAATCCGCAAGGGGTGTATTACGATAAACAAACCAACACGTTGTGGAATCATGAACACGGCCCGAAAGGTGGCGATGAATTGAATAAAGTAGAGAAGGGAAAAAATTATGGCTGGCCTGTTATAACCTGGGGGATAGATTATAATGGCCAACCTATTTCTGATATTTCTGAAAAGCCTGGAATGGAGCAACCGGTTCGGTATTGGGTTCCATCCATCGCACCTTGCGGCTTAACTATGGTTACCAGCGATAAGTATCCTAACTGGAAAGGAAACTTTCTGGTAGGTGCGTTGGCGTTTCAGTTGGTAGCGCGTGTTGAAGTAGCCAATGGAAAATTTGTTGCTGAAGAACGCATGCTTGAAAAAATCGGTCGGGTACGGGCCGTGGCGCAAAGTCCGGACGGGTATATTTATGTAACAACAGAAAATCCGGGAACGGTGAATAGGTTAGTGCCGGTTAAATAGTTGCCAGTTGCCAGTTTCCGGTTTACCGGTAACCGGAAACCGGAAACTAACTAAGCTGTGTCTTTCTAAATACTTCCCAAACTACAATTCCCAAACAAACGGAAATGTTGAGTGAATGCTTAGTACCCAACTGTGGAATTTCCAAAGCTAAATCGCCCAAGGCAATAGCTTCCTCACTAACACCATCTACCTCGTTGCCAAATACCAGGCAATATTTTGCATGGGCGG
>DPSB01000324.1 GCA_003537495.1 Cytophagales bacterium
CAAAATCTTTTTGAAAATCTACTCGTCCGGATTTTGTTCTGTCCAGATATATTTTTCCATCGCGCAAGCCAATAGTAGTTTGTTCGTTGGCGGATTTAAAAAGATGCACACCACTACCTTCCTGTAAGTCAACTTGCAACTCGAAAGTCTGCGATTGTAATTCGCTTAGTGAAGTTAACTTTTGTGTGCGGGTTGTTTCCCATTCTTTAACAGGTTGCTGCGTTAATTTTATTCCAGCGGCAGTTTCTTTCAACCCTAACTCGCGGGGTATTGAAAACATACCGCGCCATTTTCCGGTAGGAATTTGGTTGGCATAAGTCCAGTTGTTTACCCAACCTAACATAATGGTTCGATCCTTAACATTGTTAAATACAATGCCGGCATAATAATCTTTTCCAAAATCAACATACAAGGGTTGCGTTTGTGTGCTTGTAAATTTTGTTCCATCAAATTCGCCCACAAAATATTGCATGCCTACAAACGTAGGCCCTGCCGGGTGGCTACCCGAAAGGGAAAGTACCCATTGTGTTTTTCCGGGTTGACCTTCCACTGGTAGTTCAAACAAATCAGGACATTCCCAAATGCGTAACGTATCTCCGGTCGGGCCAAATTCACTCATCAGATTCCAGGCCAGTAAATCTTTCGATTCATATAATTGCACTTTATACAAGTCGGGCACCACCAAAGCCATTACCCATTTTTCATGTTCAGGATACCAGAATACTTTCGGGTCGCGAAAATCTTTGCGTTCAATATCTAAGATCGGATTCTTTTCGTAACGACTCCACGTTCTGCCGTTATCGTTACTATAGGCCAGGCTTTGATGCTGGCGTAAGCCTTGGTTATCAGCATGCAGATGCGAGGTATAGATTGACACTAAGCAATTGGGCTCAGTGCAGAGTTTATGGGTGTTATTAAAATCAACTACTGCTGTTCCGGAAAAAATCATGGTGCTATCGCCCGTTGTAGTATCAGTATATTCTTCAATAGCAACGGGTAGTTCTGTCCAGTTAATTAAATCCGTACTAACGGCATGGCCCCAACTCATGTGGCCCCAGGTTTTGCCATACGGGTTATATTGAAAAAAGAGATGATACTCACCATCTAAGTAAACCAATCCGTTAGGATCGTTAGTCCAGTTTTTTTGCGGGCTAAAATGTACCTGCGGCCGATATTGTTCAACTGAATCTTTTTTAGGTGCGCATTGGATTAAAGCTAAAGCAAGCGCAAAGAAAGTTAGTTGTTTCATAAGGTTGGGATGATTAAACAGTTTGCGACTCAGCATCGGGTTCGTTATAAACAGGAATAACAACTGTAAAGGTAGAACCTAACTGATATTCAGAGGCTACCAGTATAGTACCTTTAAGTTTTTCAACAGTTTGTTTTACAATATACAGGCCAAGCCCGGAGCCTTCGGCTTTTTCATTAGCCTGATAAAACATATCAAAAATTCTATGGATGTGTTTGGCCGGAATGCCAAGCCCGTTGTCTTGCACAATAAACTTGATGTGACTCTCGCGCAAGGTAGCACTAACTTTTAGCATGGGGTTTGCCTTGGCAGGGTCCATGTATTTGATTGCATTGCCGATAAGATTACCCAGCACAATTTGCAGCCGCGATGGATCCGAGTAAATCACAAGATCGGTTGGTACATCCAGTTCAATTTTTACTTTTTCGGTATGCGGATGCGAACGCAGATTTTCCAGAATGTTGCGAACAAGTTTACTCACCAGCACTTTTTGCTTTTCAACCTCAAGCCGGGTATTGCGCGAATAATCAGAAATGTCGCGGATAAATTTTTGCAAATCATCCACGCGGCCATCCATCATCTCAATCAATTCGCGTAATTCCTTTTTGTCTTCCGTTACCCGGCTCAAATGAATCAGCCCGCGTACGGAACTGAGTGGTGCCATCAGATCGTGCGAGGTACTGTACACAAATTGATCTAACTCAGTATTAAGTTTGGTTAGTTCTGAATTTTTCTCACTGATCTGTTTTTCATTTTCAAGCAATGACTTTTCAGATCGAAAGTTTACACTGATCAGGTAATAGATAATCAACACCGAAGCGGCCAACGCACATCCAAAATTCGTAATCAGATTTATGCCATCGAGGTCACTGCGGTGATAGTTTTTTTCAATGATGGTGAAATCGGTAACCTGCCCCAACAGGAAAAGTCCGATCGGCAGCAAAAGTAGCATTAAGCTTTTAGCCCGTTCTTCATACCCAAAAGCTGCCATGGCTCCAAGGGCAATTGGGATGTAGAACATATATAGTCCTACTTCGTTCGGTTCAACCTGGTTAAAGCTGAACACGGTAAAGTTTACGATAACACCCAATAGTATTTTAGCAGGTGTAAAAAATCTCAGTCGATTCAGCATAAAGCAGATCGCAGCCAAAAAGGCACAAGCTAATTCGTAGATCAGGCCATGGTAAACACCATAGTAGATGTCCAGAAGCGCATAGCCAAAAGCAAAAAAGAAAGTAATCGCGCAAAGCTGCCCTGTAAGTAGCACCCGTTTGTACTCGGTGTACGATAAAATGAAATTACTTTTTCCGAGAATGAATTTGCGGAGGGTGCCAGGGGGAAACATAGACTTAGTAAACTTAGCAAATTTGAAACTGTGGCAAAGTACCCGTGCTAAAAAATGCTAAAGTTTTAGGGCATCACCCAACCTGAAATGAGCAAACACCTGGATTGTCAGACCTTAATATAAGCAATTGCCGGCCCCCGCATTGAACCTCTCAACGCACCTGCGCCTTGCGAATAATTTTTGAAAAAGTGCGTGGCAGAAACCGCTTCAGATACACAGCAAAAATTTCTTTAAAGCCACCTATGTAAACCTCTTCTTTTTTGCGCGCAATAGCTTTAAGCACTTTGCGCGCAAAAATTTCGGGCGGCATGCCGGTATTAGTGCTACCATCCATTTTATTTAGAGTTGAGCCATCGCCTGTTACAGCATGCATGGTGATGTTGGTTCTAATCCAGCCGGGGCAAACAATGGTAACATGAATGTCTTTGCTTTCTTTCCACAACTCAGCACGTAACGAATCAAAGAATCCGTGCAGCGCATGTTTAGCGGCTGCATAACCCGATCTATACGGAGTTCCGATCTTACCCATTACACTGGAGATCGTTATAATGTGTCCGGCTTTGCGCGATAGTAAATGAGGTACCAGATACTTGGTAACTCCAATCGTGCCGAAGTAGTCCACTTCCATCACTTTACGATCAACCTCTAACAACGTTTCTTTAGCAAGACTTCGCTGACTGATGCCACCATTGTTAATAAGAAGATCTACCTGGCCAAACATTTGAATAGCAGCCTCAACACTCAACTTTAGTGTGTCAGATTGACTAAGATCTAACGGTAAAATTCTAATGTTCGCTTGTGTGGCGATAGGGCAATTGCCTTTTACACGTTCGAGCTCTTCTTTTCTACGGGCCGATAAGATAAGGCGTGCACCATGTTTTGCCAGTTCGTTAGTTAGTGCTTCGCCAATACCCGAAGACGCTCCTGTTATCCAAACAACTTTGCCGGAGTAATATTTCATGCGGTTGATTTTGTTTTTGTATTTTCTGCATAAACCCAAATGGTGTAAATACCAATGGCTGTTCCGATAGGAAACGAAAACAATTTAAAGATGCCGAGTATGAGCGCAAGTGTTAAGGCCCATTTTTTATGATTCAATAAACCAGCACCAGCAATAATACCTGGTATTGCAAATACAATTACAACGCAAACCGCAATAGTACCAATGAAAGGAAGAAGCCATTCAAAAACCCAGGCACCATCGGGGCCAGCTTCTTCACTTAAAAACGGAAAAAACGCACTAAAAAATGCGTAAAGAAAAATCATAGTGAGTATCTGTAACGCACCTGATATAATGTAGATAAAACCTAAAATCCGATTGTGATTTTCCATAGCAAGGGGTTTATATTTTTTCGTATACAACGAAATCAAATGCAAATGGATGTTTGGTATCAACAGAATGACGCCTTCGCGACAATTCTTTCCATTCGGTTAATTTCACATTGGGGAAGTATGTATCGCCAGCTACCTCGGCTTTAATTTCTGTAAGATAAAGTCGGTGGGCATGGGGTAAGCTCAATGTATAAATTTCGGCTCCACCAATTATAAAAACTTCTGTTTGATTAGCCTTGCGGGCTATTTCAAGCGCATGGGTAAGAGTATGAACCACCTGGCAACCGGGTGCGCTAAAACCTGGCGACCGAGTAATAACAATGTTGGTACGATTGGGCAACGGCCGGAATTTTTCGGGCAGAGATTGATAATTTTTCCGCCCCATGATTACATAGTGCCCGCTGGTGGTTTCCATAAAGTACTTCATATCATCGGGCAACCGCCAAGGCAGATCGTTATTTTTTCCGATCACACGATTTTCAGAAAGCGCAGCTATTAACGATACAATCATTCGGGAGTCCTGATTTTAATTGCAAGTTGCATTAATTTCAATCAAACACATTTTCTAATATCAAATTTTATTGCCCCTTAAAAACTCTTCTACCAGCATTCGCTTTTTGCCTTCGGGTTGAAATTCCAGAACATTTACCCAACCATCAATAACTTTTATTTTTAGTCCCCGGTCAATAGTCCAGTGTCCAACATCAACCATGGTTTGATTATCATCGACTATGGATTTTTCGCAACGTAATATCTTATAAAGCTTCCCATTCAAAGCCGTCCACGCCCCCGGATACGGACTTAACCCCCGCACAAAATCAACTACTTTCTTAGCGGACTGATTCCAGTTAATCTCGCAAGTCTCCTTAAAAATTTTTGGAGCATGCTTTATTTCTTCTATTGAATGTTGAGGTAGCGATGGATAATCCCCGGCTTCAATAGCCTTTACTGTTTTCAAAACAAGTTTTGCGCCCTTGTGCATCAGCCGTTCGTAAAGTGTGCCTATCGTATCACTTTCGTGGATGGATTCTTTCTCCTGAAAGATGATGCTGCCCGTATCAATTTCATGCTTGAGAAAAAAGGTAGTAACACCAGTTTCAGTTTCGCCATTGATAATAGCCCAGTTGATTGGAGCCGCGCCACGGTATTGTGGTAATAAGGATGCGTGCAGGTTAAATGTGCCTAACGAAGGCATAGCCCATACCACTTCCGGTAACATGCGGAAGGCCACCACAATCTGCAAGTTGGCTTGATAACTTTTAAGTTCTTCAATAAAGGCAGGAGCTTTCAGGTTAGTGGGTTGTAGAATGGGTAAGTTATGTTTTAGAGCAGCTTCTTTTACAGGAGAAGGTACCAGTTTTTGCCCACGACCCTGTGGTTTATCGGGTGCTGTAATAACGGCCACCACATTGAGTTTTTGTTCAACCAGCATTTCGAGGCAAGGCACGGCAAACTCGGGTGTGCCCATAAAGATGATACGAAGGGGAGTCATTTAGATTCGAATCTTTGTTTTTTAAGTATTAGATGAACCCCGCAAATTGAAAGTT
>DPSB01000278.1 GCA_003537495.1 Cytophagales bacterium
CAAAATTGTTAGAGCAGCACCCACTAAATAAATTATACGCACGCCCCCCGCGCGTACGCCTGTCTGCCGAACAACTACGCGATCAGGCACTAGCCGTAAGCGGATTGTTGAGTAATAAAATGTACGGCCCCAGTGTAATGCCGTATCAACCGGCTGGCATTTGGAAATCGCCTTGGAACGGACAAGATTGGAAGATGAGTGAAGGCGAGGATAAGCATCGCAGATCATTATATACTTATTTAAAACGCACCGCTCCATATCCTTCTATGCTTACATTCGATGGTGCTTCGCGCGAAGTGTGTACGGCAAGGCGCATTCGCACCAACACGCCTTTGCAGGCATTGGTAACGCTGAATGATTCGGTGTATGTAGAAGCTGCACATCACCTTGCAATGAAAATGCAAACCCAATCATCCGTAAAGGAACAGATTGGACTAGCCTATGAAATGGCAACTGGTCAGAAAATTACCGAACGAAAATTGGCAGCATTTGAAAAATTGTATGCAGAAGGAATAAAAGAATACCAAGGCGGAACGATGATGAAGGTTCGCAACAAGAAAGAAGACCAACCACAACTGAAGGCACTGAGTTTAGTGGCAGCCGCCATTCTTAATCTGGATGAAGTGGTAACAAAAAATTGAATTATGTAGAGAATGGTTTGTGAGGACACAAACCATGGGGAGAGAAAGAAAAAATTTGAATTGATTAAAAGCAACTAATAATTTACTCTCGTACCAAGCCCCTCTCTTGTGGAGAGGGGTTGGGGTGAGGCAAACTAACACAAGGTCTGTGTCCACACAGACCTACCAACCATGAACGAAAAAATTATCCAAGAACTTCAGCGTAAAAAACTCGAAGAAACTACGAGGCGACATTTCCTGCGCGAATGTATTGCCGGCATGGGCGGACTTGCGCTTGCCTCTGTATTCGGAAGTTGTAATCCGTTCGAGAAGCAAGACAAATACGCGGCCCTGTTTTCATCTAACCCACTTGCACCTAAAGCACCACAGTTTATTCCCAAAGCCAAGTCGGTAATTTATTTACACATGGCAGGTGCGCCTTCGCAGTTAGAGTTGTTCGATTACAAACCCGCGTTACACAAACTCGATGGCCAGGATTGCCCACAGTCGTTGCTGGAAGGGAAAAAGTTTGCCTTCATTCGTGGTGTACCAAAAATGTTGGGGCCACAAGCAAGCTTTAAACAATACGGGCAAAGTGGCGCATGGGTATCGGAAAATCTGCCCCACTTTTCTTCTATAGTAGATGAAGTTACTTTTCTGAAGGCCATGCAAACTGATCAGTTTAATCATGGCCCGGCACAATTATTAATGCACACCGGTAGTGCACGTTTAGGCCGACCGAGTATGGGCTCGTGGGTTACATACGGGTTGGGAAGTGAGAATCAAAATTTACCTGGCTTTGTAGTGCTTACTTCAGGTGGCACCAATCCCGATGCCGGTAAGAGTGTGTGGGGCAGCGGATTTCTTCCATCCGTTTATCAGGGCGTGCAATGCCGCAGTGAAGGCGATCCTGTTTTATTTATCAAAGACCCGGAGCACATTACCCGCGATCTACGAAAAGCATCCATCGATGCTATTAACGAAGTGAATAAAATTCATTACGAAGAAAAAGGTGATCCGGAAATTCTATCGCGCATAGCGCAATATGAAATGGCATATCGCATGCAGATTTCCGTGCCCGAAGTAATGAACATCAACGATGAACCAAAATATATTCACGAAATGTACGGCACCAAACCAGGCGAAGTAAGTCTGGCCAACAACATTTTGCTTGCGCGAAAGCTGGTAGAGAAAGGTGTGCGCTTTGTACAGATTTTTGATTGGGGTTGGGATAGTCATGGCACTGATTCTAATCTTGCGATTGATGTGGGCTTCGTAAACAAATGCCGCACAGTTGATAAGGCCATGACTGCATTGGTACTTGATCTGAAACAACGCGGCTTGCTAGATGAAACATTAGTAGTGTGGGGTGGTGAGTTTGGTCGCACGCCCATGGCTGAAAATCGCGAGGGCAAAAAGAATCCGTTTAAAGGTCGTGATCATCACACCGAAGCCTTTACGATCTGGATGGCGGGCGGTGGAATTAAAAAAGGATTTACCTATGGCGAAACCGATGAAATTGGTTACTCGGCCATTAATGGTAAAACCACTCCGTTCGATTTGCAAGCAACCATCCTGCATCAGTTGGGTTTCGATCATGAAAAACTTACGTACGAATTTCAAGGTCGCCCGTTCCGCTTAACGGATGTACATGGAAAAGTTATTCACGAAATAGTTTCTTAGCTAAGCGAATGAAAATTGTCAAAAATATCAGCCACTGATTCACAGATAAAAAATCTGTAGCTGAAAGAATTTATAGATCAAATGAAAATCAATAGAAGAGACTTCATCACCAAATCGGCTATAGCCGGAACCGGACTTATGCTAAACACATTAAATACTTTTGCTAACCCGCTTACCTATCCATCGCAAGCCGGTTATTCATTATTGATCTTTGCAACCAACTGGGGCTTCAACGGTTCGTACGATGAATTTTGTGCGAAGGCAAAAGCGGCAGGTTACGATGGTTGCGAAATCTGGTGGCCAGGCGATGCAACGGATCGTAAAAAATTATTGGATGCGCTTGCCAAGAATAATCTTAAGATCGGATTTCTCTATGGCAGTGGCGAAAAAGATTTCGTAAAACATGAAGCCCAGTTCAACCAATTCTTATCAGAAGCAGCTGCTACCAAACCGGTTTATATCAACTGCCACAGTGGAAAGGATTATTTCACAGCCGATCAGAAAGAAAAACTGATCAAACATTCGATAACCGTTTCTTCGCAGAGCGGAATTCCCATCTATCACGAAACGCATCGCGGAAGAGGCTTGTACTCGGCACCGGTTACAGAAGAGTTAATCAAACGCGTACCCGGTTTACGTTTAACACTCGACATCTCGCATTGGTGCAACGTACACGAATCATATCTGGAAGATCAAGCAGAAACAATTAACCTCGCACTTAATCGTACCGATCATATTCATGCGCGCATTGGCCACCCGGAAGGGCCGCAGGTAAACGATCCGCGTGCACCCGAGTGGGACTATGCCGTTAAATCGCACTTTGCCTGGTGGGATAAAGTGGTTGAAGAAAAAAAGAAAGCCGGTAAACAAATGACATTCTTAACAGAGTTTGGTCCAATTGATTACATGCCCGCCTTGCCTTACACACGTCAACCGGTTGCCGATCAATGGGCAATTAATGTGTACATGATGGAAGTTTTGCGCAAGCGATATTCATAATATTATAATGGAGTTCATCGGTCGCTTACATCCGTTACTCGTTCACCTGCCCATCGGCATCTTGCTGCTGGTAGTATTATTTGAATGGCTTCCATTTCGGAAACCCTACAAATCACTCAGACGATCCATCCGGATTATTTTGTGGTTAGGATTTTTTGCAGCACTCAGTTCGGTGGTAAGCGGCCTCTTGCTAAAAGAGAATGGCGACTACGAATGGCAATCTGTAAAGCAGCACCAGTTTGCGGGCATCGCGCTTACGCTGATTACAGGCGTGTATGCGTGGGCACGTGGACAAAAACAATTCAAGCGCATCTACAAATTTTTATCGGTGTTGATGTTGGCTTTAATTATTGTTACCGGTCATTTGGGTGGAACACTTACGCACGGTGAAGGATTTTTGTTTGAAGCTAAAAGTAACAATGCTGATTTGGCACAGGTAAATTTACAACAAGCACATTTTTACAACGATCTGGTACAACCGATTCTGGATTCGAAATGCTATGCGTGTCACGGTTCCGGTAAACAGAAAGGCAAATTACGATTAGATGCCCCCGAACATATTTTGAAAGGTGGTAAAGGTGGTGTTGTGTTGGTGGCTGGCAAGACCGATGAAAGCGAAATGATCAATAGAACCTTGTTGCCGCTTGACGATGACGACCACATGCCGCCCAAAGAGAAAGCACAACTCACACCAACCGAGATTGAAATTTTAAAACTATGGATTTCATCCGGTGCTGATTTTAACAAATCGGTTATAGAAAGCAATCAGTTGACTGCGTTGCAAAAAATCATTTCGACTAAAGCAACTTCTATGGCAGAAGTTCCGGAAGGAAATACGGATGCAGCCGATCAAAAAATTATTCAGTCATTAAGTCGATTGGGCGCGGTTGTGTTGCCCGTAGCAGATGGTAGTAATTACATTTCGGTGAATCTTGTAAATGTTACAGCTATTGATTCTTCTTTCGATCTGTTGGTGAAATTAAAACAACAACTTGTCTGGCTAAAAGCAGGCGACCTTCCGGTTGCTGATTCACATCTGGATCAACTTTCACAATTAACACAACTTTCTAAACTTAGCTTGGAGCGCACCGCTATTACCGATTCCGGATTGACGCAACTTAACACACTAACAAATCTTCAATACCTGAATTTAAATCAAACCAAAATTACCACCACCGGAATAAAATCACTGGAGGGATTAAAAAATCTGCAATCACTCTATATTTATGGCACCGGTGCAAAAGCTACTGAACTGGCAGCTTTACAACAAGCTTTCCCCAATACGAAAATCGAATTTGGAAATTATATAGTACCAACTCTTGAAACGGATACTACCATCTTAAAGTAAACTTGAATTTTATATCTTTCGATCATAAACCTATACAATCTTTGTGCTCCTTAGCGGCTTGGTGACTTTGTGGTTCCAGTATTTAATATTAAACCACTAAGGCGCGAAGTCTCTAAGTTTCACAAAGACAAAGATGATTCTTCGCAAAATATTGCATTGACTAGTAGGTAAGTAACATGAAAATGCTTCAAAATAAATCCATCGTAATCATTGGCGGAACAACCGGCCTGGGGTTATCCGCAGCAAAAGCATTTGTGCGCGAAGGTGCGAATGTGGTTGTGGTTGGCCGTAGTGCCGATAGTGTAAATGAAGCACAACAGCAGCTTGGAAAAAATTCGGTTGCCCTTGCAGGGGATGCTACCCAACCCGGTGCAGCACAACAAGCTATCGCAACATGCATTGAAAAATTTAAAAGTTTTGATGGCCTGTATCACGTTGCCGGTGGCAGCGGGCGCAAGTTTGGCGATGGTCCTTTGCACGAACTATCATTGGAAGGCTGGAACAAGACATTTGAATTGAATCTCACTTCACTCATGCTTTCCAATCAAGCCGCAGTACAAACTTTCCTGAAACAAAAAACTAGTGGAACTATTTTGAATATGGGTTCAGTGCTGGGCTTTTCACCTTCACCACAACACTTTGTAACGCATGCGTATGCAGCTGCCAAAGCCGCAGTGATTGGCTTTACTAAATCAACAGCTGCCTATTATGCAAAAGATAATATTCGCATTAACTTATTGGCACCAGCGCTGGTAAAAACACCGATGGCGCAACGAGCAGCAAATGATGAAACTATTTTATCGTTCATAAAAACAAAACAACCGTTGGATGGCGGTCGCATTGGCAAACCGGAAGACCTCGATGGCGCTGCGGTTTATTTTATGTCCGATCAATCACGGTTTACAACCGGACAAGTATTGGCCATAGATGGCGGTTGGGATCTAAGTGAAGGACAATATTAGTATGGAACACGCGATAGGAATTGATTTAGGTTGTACGCACATTAAAGCCATACTGGTAAAAGCCGATGGCACCATCGTAAAAGAAATCCGGCAGGATACGGATGAACAGAATGATGCTCACTGGAAACAATCCGTAAAACAGATCATCGCACAACTCAAAAAAGAAACTTCGCACATTAATGCCATTGGTCTATCGGCTCCGGGCCTGGCCAATGCAACCAATACGTGTATTGAATTTATGCCGGGTCGCTTACCCGGATTGGAAAATTTTAACTGGAGTGATTTTACAGGTGAGCGCATTTATGTGTTGAACGATGCACACGCAGCCTTGATGGCCGAAGCGCAATTTGGTGCAGCGAAGAATAAAAAATATGCATTCATTCTTACACTGGGCACCGGTGTAGGTGGTGGAATTTTAATTGACGGAAAACTATATCAGGGTGTTGGACAAATGGCTGGTCACCTTGGCCACTCTACCGTGGATGCGATGGATAACAACAAAGATGTTACCAACATGCCGGGCAGTCTGGAAGATGCGATTGGTAATCTTTCTATCGAAGTGAGAACTAAAGGCAAATTCAAAACTACGTGGGATCTGGTGCAGGCTTATCAAAAGGGAGATGATTTTGCAACAGAAGTCTGGCTTACTTCGGTGCGCAAACTGGCAGCAAGCATTGCTTCGTTTATTAATATTCTCTCACCTGAAGTGGTGATTATTGGTGGCGGTATTTCAAAAGCGGAAGATACCTTAATGAAACCATTGCAAAAATTTGTGAATAAATTTGAATGGCAACCCGGTGGTAAAAAAACAGAGATTCAACTCGCACACT
>DPSB01000472.1 GCA_003537495.1 Cytophagales bacterium
GTCATATCATTTATAGGAGTATTATTCACATTCATCTCACTCTCAGCCTCCGGCCAAGAATCTGTTTCTCTTGCACTAAATTCATCTCCGTTTACTGAGCTTGTAAGGGCTGTTGAACAACAGACTCGTTATCGTTTTTTTTTCCGACCCGATTGGATCGATAGTGTTTCGATAACGATTGTGGCGGAACAAGAACCAGTTGACAAGCTACTGCCACGGGCCCTTGAGGGTACAAATCTTCATTTCAGCATTTTAAACAAGAATATTTATATCATTAAGGAGCGTCAGTTATTGACCGAGCTTCCAATTGATTTTTTCAATGAAGGTGTGGTTGTTGGCAACTCTTTACCCTTCGATTATAGTGCTTATGAAAAGTTAGAGGCAGAACGAAACAAGGTAGAAGAAAAGATTTACAGCATAGGCACCAAAACAAAAAGTATGACAGGCTCTGCTACCTTAACCGGTTACATCAAAGACACCCGATCTGGTGAAGCCCTTATTGGCGCAACTTTGTTTGCTGAGGACGCAGCCATTGGCGTAGCTACCGATCAGTTTGGTCGCTACACAATTAACTTGCCACGAGGCCGACATCAATTGCAGATTAAGAGCATGGGCATGCGGAGTACGTTGAGACAAGTTATTCTATACAACAACGGCACCTTAGACATAGAGTTGGAGGAAGAAGTAACCTCATTAAAGGAAGTGTTGGTACAAGCCGACCGCGACAAAAAAGTAACCAGCATGCAGATGGTCGAAAAATTAGACATTAAGACCATGAAGCAGATGCCTTTGGCATTAGGAGAAGCTGATGTAATGAAAGTTGTTCTTGCCCTGCCTGGGGTGCAGTCGGTAGGTGAAGGAACTGTTGGATTAAACGTTAGGGGTGGAGCCACAAATCAAAACCTTATACTATTTAATGATGCCGTTATTTATAACCCTTCACATTTGTTTGGTTTCTTTTCTACATTCAACCCTGACGTATTAAAAAGTGTAGAACTTTATAAAAGTGGCATTAGTGCTGATTATGGTGGCCGGCTTTCATCTGTTCTGGATGTGCAAGCGCGCGAAGGCAACTTAAAAAAGTTTACTGGATCGGGGGGCATAAGTCCTATTACTGGAAGATTAACACTGGAAGGCCCAATAGTCAAGGAGAGGTCTTCTTTCTTGATCGGTGTCCGTTCAACCTATTCCGATTGGATATTAGGCAGACTTAATGATCCTTCTTTAAACAAGAGTAACGCCTCTTTCTACGATGTAACAGCCAACATAAGCCATAAAATAAATAACAATAACAGCCTACTTGTTTCAGGCTACATGAGTGACGATCAATTTAAGCTTGCTGGTGATACTACATATAATTACAGCGACCGAAATGCTTCCATCAAATGGAAGCATTTATTCAACAACAAACTTTTTGGTGTATTTACCGGGGCCTTCAGCCAGTACTCGTATTCATTAAACTCGGAGCGAGACTCTCTAAGCGCCTTTGAAATGGATTTCTCAATCAAGCAATTCAACCTGAAAGCAGATTTTTCATATACCCTAAATGGCAAACACACCTTAAGTGCAGGATTACATTCCACCGTTTACAACTTATCGCCCGGTTCCATTGGCCCAGTAGGAGGCGAATCTTTAGTTACCCCAGATGTATTACAGAAAGAACGTGGTATTGAAAGTGCTCTCTATATTGGTGATAATTTTGACATCACCAATAAACTCTCCCTCTACCTAGGCATCAGATATTCCCTTTATCAATATCTGGGCGGCAGAAGTATTTTTCAGTACTCTGGCCCTCGTGAAGTAAATAATATTGTGGATACCTTGAGTTATAGAGCCGGAACAACTATATCAACCTATCACGGCCCGGAACCAAGATTAACTGCGCGGTATCTTTTATCTAATACAGCCTCTTTAAAGTTTAGTTACAACAGAACACGCCAGTATATTCAAATGCTGTCTAATACAACCGCCATTACTCCAACTGATATTTGGAAATTAAGTGACCCCTACGTTAAGCCTCAAACCGGAGATCAGGTTTCCATTGGATATTACAGGAACCTGAAGGGAAACACGATTGAAACATCGGTGGAGGCTTATTACAAAACAATGAACAATAGTGTTGATTATAAAGATGGTGCAGTTTTACTGCTTAACGATCATATCGAAACGGATGTCCTTCAAGCAAAAGGCCAGGCTTATGGTATTGAATTTCTTGTGAAGAGAATAACCGGTAAATTGAATGGTTGGATTAGCTATGCATACTCACGATCCTTACTTCAAACAAAAGGAAATATTAAATCGGAAATGATAAACAATGGAGAATATTACCCAAGCAATTTCGACAAGCCTCACGCAGTAAATTTTATAGGAAATTACAAATTCAGCAGGAGGATAAATTTTTCTTTGAACTTAGTCTATAGTACTGGCCGCCCCATTACGTTGCCTATTGCTAAATACTATCTTGAAGAAAGCAACAGAATCTACTATTCCGATCGAAACGCTTACCGCATTCCAGATTACTTTAGGTCTGACATTTCCGTGAATATTGAAGGGAACCACAAAATCAAAAAATTAGCACATAGCTCATGGACTGTTGCCTTGTATAATCTTACCGGGCGGAGAAATGCCTATTCTGTATTCTTTGTTTCTCAAAACGGGCAAATCAATGGGTATAAGCTTTCTGTTTTTGGTCAGCCCATTCCAACCATTACCTATAATTTTAAGTTCTAAATGGCGCTGAGAAAAAAAATAAAATCTATTCCGTTAAAGCTCCTGTTCTTGTTATTGGTTGGTTGCCTTGACCCCTATAGTCCAACTATTATACAACAAAACCTAAATATTCTTGTAGTTGATGGTTTTTTAAATGCTACGAGCAAGAGCATTCAGGTAAAGCTCTCTCGCACCCTCCCGATTTATACTGACACTGCCTACCAATTTGAAAAGAATGCTACAGTTGTTCTAGAAGAAGAAAACGGACCCTCACAACCTTTATACGAAACAAGTGATGGAACCTATGTAATGCAAAACTTAAATTTGAGTTATGCGAAAAAATATCGTCTGTTTATAAAAACAACCACAGATGAATATGCATCAGAATATATAACGTTAAATCAATCCCCATCTTTAGATGAAGTAACATGGGAAGCCACAACTGATGGAGTAAAGATATTCGTAAATGCCCATGATCCAACTAATCAAACCCGCTATTACCAATGGAAGTTTTGGGAAACATGGCAGTATACTGCCGACTATTTTTCTGCCTATACTTACAAAAATGATAGCATTTTGTATCGTAATACAGATGAATTTACCTACGTCTGCTACAAAACAGAACCGTCTAACAAGTTAATTCTCAGATCTACTACACAACTTAGCGATGATGTTGTAAATGATTTTCAAATTCATCTTGTGCCCAAGGGATCTAGAAAAGTGGCAACCCGATACCGTATCTTGGTTCAACAACGAGCCCTTGATGAGGACGCGTACAATTACCTTGTTCAACTCCAAAAAACAACTGAAACCGTTGGTGGCTTATTTGATCCTCTCCCCTCGCAGGTAACAGGAAATATGTTTAACGTTCATGATGCCTCTCAACCAGTTATTGGATATTTTATGGGAGGAAGCGTAGAGGAAAAAATGATTTTTATTAATCGAAATGAACTTCCGGCAATGCTTTTAATTTTTGATAATGATATAGTTAGTTGCCCCATTGATACAGTGGCCTCGACTGAAGTTCCCACCATCTTTCCAAATCAACAATTATTAGAGGGGTATCCGCCAAATTCAAATATTGAACCCTATGAACACAATTTTTTTCTGATTGTTCCCAAGCACTGTACAGATTGTCGGTTAAAGGATAATGGAACTACAACCAGACCTGATTTTTGGTAATATGAACGCACATCGATTTTACCTATCCTCGCTGCTGATACTTTCATCCGCTTTTGCATCGGCCCAAACAAATAAAACTACGGATAATCTTGTTAAGAAATTCGAGCACTATCAATCGAATACCTTACAGGAAAAACTATATGTACATATTGATAGAACAACTTACCTGGCTGGCGAGCTACTTTGGTTTAAGATTTACTATGTAGATGGAAATTTTTATAAGCCTCTAAATATAAGCAAGGTTGCTTACGTTGAAATTCTTGATAAGAATAATGAAGCTGTTGTTCAAACAAAAGTTGAGTTAAAAAATGGAACTGGGAATGGAACACTCTTTATCCCAGCTGTGCTTGGTAATGGTCAATATGTCCTTCGCTCCTATACTAACTGGATGAAAAATTTTTCGCCAGAGTTCTACTTTCATCAACCTTTAACCATAATAAACACTTTTGTTAAGACCGACCCAGAGAGCGAGAGTAAAGTACCAAAACCAGCCTTTATAGCTAGCTTCTTTCCTGAAGGAGGCCATGCGGTGGCTGGGATAAGTTGCAAAATTGCCTTTCGGGTAACAGATCAGGAAGGCAAAGGCATTTCATTTAAGGGTTTTGTTCTTAACTCCTCCGATAGCATTGTTGCTGAATTTCAACCTTTAAAATTTGGCATCGGGCATTTTAACTTCTTAGCTAAGCCTAATGAAGCCTACACCATTCAAATTGAAGATAGTAAAAACAATAAAATTGATTTCCCTTTCCCCGAAGTTAAACTTTCAGGGTACGTCATGTCGATTAATGATACGGGTGATCATATTGAAATTAATGTCAATAGTCAAACGATTAGCACTCCACTAACTTTTTTATTTGCTCATTCAAAACAGAATATAATTAAGGCCGAGGGAAAGTTCTTAAGCAACAATAAAGCTCAATTTATTATCAACAAAGAAGAGCTGGGGAACGGTGTTACTCATTTTACATTGTTTAACTCAGAGCTTCAACCGGTTTGCGAAAGATTATTTTTTAAACGGCCGAAAGAAAAACTTACAATTCAAATTCAGGCCGAGCGAAAAAGCTACAACACTAGAAACCTTGTGAAATTACGGTTGACCGGAAATGAAAATTCAAATGTTTCCATCTCAGTTTACCGCAATGATTCAATTCCAGCACCCATAAGAAATAATATCTTTGAATACTTGTGGCTTTCTTCGGACATAGCTGGAACGGTAGAGTTTCCGGAATACTACCTTAACCAAGAAGACTCTGTTTCAACCGTTGCATTAGACAACCTAATGTTAACCCATGGCTGGAGAAAATTTAATTGGAGTAGTCTTTTGGATTTTAAGCTTTCCAACGAAAAATTTCCCGAATATCGGGGCCATATTATTCAGGGGCGAGTACTGAACAGTAAAAATGTTCCTGTTTCTGGAGTACTCACCTCTCTTTCTTCACCCAATAAAAGAATTCAATTGTATGGGTCGCGTAGTGATTCGGATGGCAAAATTTTCTTTGAGGTAAAAGACTTTTTTGGTGACCGTTTGATTTATATTCAACCCATGTTTAAGTCTGATAGTAATATCGTATTTAAACTTGATAACCCATTTTCAACAAGTTTTGCCCCACTTACTTTTAACCCGTTACGCCTTAACCCAGCATTGAAATCAACTATTCTGGATAGGAGCGTTGCTATGCAGGTTCACAACATCTACAATCAGGAGAAATTAACTGCTCTTCAAGAACCTTTATCTTATAAAACTCCGTTCTTTGGAACCCCTGACGAGACTTATTTGCTGGATGACTATACGCGTTTTCCACTACTCGAAGAAGTTATTAAAGAATATGTTCGGGGTGCAATGGTTCGAAAGCGCAAGGATGGCGTTCAATTTATTGTTCAACAAAAAATAAATCAGCCAATATCTACTGAAAATCCATTGGTTCTTTTGGACGGAGTTCCCATTTTTAACTATGACCAACTCCTTGAATTTAATGCGGACAATATCAAGAGTTTAGATGTACTTACACGTGAGTACTACTTGGGGCCGCTGGTTCTTCATGGAGCAATATTTCTTTCTACTTATAATGGAGACCTTAATGGCTTTGAAATCAAAGAAGGGTCTG
>DPSB01000180.1 GCA_003537495.1 Cytophagales bacterium
TGTACCCCCGACCGAGGTAAAGGAAATTGCGAGAGTCTTTAAACTCTTCGGCAATCTTTTTTATCTGATCGTTGAGCCTCAAAACCTTTTCAACTTTAGTGGGAAGGTTTTCCATTTCCACTAAGAGCTCAGTCAGTTTCTGTTCGGTAATGGTTCCTTTCTTCTGGGCAACAATCAAGGCAATCATGTTCAGCACGGTAAGTTGTGCAGTAAACGCTTTTGTGCTGGCCACTCCAATTTCTGGCCCGGCATGGGTGTAAGCACCGGCATGTGTAGCGCGTGCAATGGAAGAGCCCACTACGTTACAAACTCCAAAAATGATAGCGCCCTTAGATTTAGCCAATTCGATTGCCGCTAAGGTATCGGCTGTTTCACCAGATTGCGAAATGGCAATTACTACATCACCTTCGCGCACAATCGGGTTGCGATACCGAAATTCTGAGGCATACTCAACTTCAACAGGTATGCGACAAAACTCTTCAAAGAAATACTCGGCTACTAATCCGGCATGCCACGAAGTACCACACGCCACAATAATAATCCGATCGGCCTGTACGAGTTTATTCAGGTATTCGCGCAAACCACCTAAGACTAATCGGCCCGAAGCAGAATCCAAACGACCGCGCATACAATCTTTAATGGAACGAGGTTGCTCAAAAATTTCTTTAAGCATGAAATGTTCATAGCCCCCTTTTTCAATAGCCTCCAATTCCAGATCAACCGTTTGAACGTATGGTGTAAGCGGAAGATTAGAAGTGTCTTTAATGGTAAGCTTACCATTATCAATAATGGCGATTTCCTGATCGTTTAAATACACCACCTCATTGGTGTATTCAATTATGGGAGTTGCATCTGAGGCCATAAAAAATTCGCCCCGGCCAACACCTAACACCAACGGACTTCCCTTACGGGCTGCAATTAGTAAGTTGGGTTGATGTACCGACATAACTACTATCGCGTAAGCCCCAACTACTTTGGTTAGAGCTAATCGCACTGCTTCGTCTAGTGTACATTTTTCATTTTGTTGAATGTCTTCGATAAAATGAATGAATACTTCTGTATCAGTTTCGCTTAAAAAGGTATGCCCCTTACGCAACAAATCTTGTTTTAGGGCTGCATAGTTTTCGATAATGCCATTGTGAATAATGGCTAAGTTTTTTGTTGCTGAATAATGTGGGTGTGCATTCTCATCGTTAGGCTCGCCATGTGTTGCCCAACGGGTGTGGCCCATACCAATAGTGCTATTTAGATTTTGGCCTTTAACAAAATTCTCAAGCTCGGTAACCTTACCTTTTTTTTTGTACACGTTAAGGCCACCATTTAAAAGTGCAATACCGGTACTATCATAGCCGCGGTATTCCAATCGCTTCAGGCCCTTTATAATTACTTCGTGAGCCTGACGGTGGCCCACATACGCCACTATACCACACATAGGTTTTTAGTTTGCAGGAATATTAGGTCGTGTATAATAAACTTTCAACTTGATATTATCTTTATTGAATACTGCCCGGTTAACTGTTTTGGTAGGTGTAGGCGAAATAGGAACCAAAGCCCAATCGGTATACCGTTTTGCTTCTTTGAGGGCATACAATTGCTGGAAGAACAGTGTTGGGTAAGAGACAAACTTGTTATTATCCTTTTGGTAGGTAAGGCCTAGCAAAGTAGTAGCATCGGTTATGGCATAAGGGGCAGAAAAAGCATCATTACTTAAAAAGTTACCCATTACTATTTTATTCTTGAAAGAAACATATTCTGCTGAATCTTTATCGGCAGTTAAGGTCAGTTTTCTAAACTTATTATCTTCATCCAACATAATCAGGCCCATAATTGGATATTCAAAATCTCCAGGTTCGGCAACATTATCAATTAATAATTCTGCCGAGTTGATGATAACATTTGGGTATTCATCAATCAGATCATAGAATCCTGAAAAATCAAGTTTGGTTGCAATACCAATACCCGACTGAACATACCTATTTAATGGAGGTAAAAATTCTTCGTGATAATTGGTAAGTCCACTTAGTTCGGTCGATGATCGATCTGATGTAATGTTTGAGAACGAAACCCCAGTAAGCAAAAATGTTCTTGTACCAACGGTCTCGCCTGTATGATAGTAAACCGTTAATGAAGAATTCGAGGTATTACTAATTCCGGCTATTGTTTCTGATACGGTGGGAACGATAGCCAAACCCTTAATTCGTTCTTTGAAAAGATTGAAGTTGGAAAAATTTTCATCTTCAGGATCAATGGAGTCGAACAAACGCTGACCGTAATTCTGGGCCAACTTAATTTTCACTACAATTAACGAGTCGGCATCGGTATCATTCAATTCCTTGTCGAACAAAACCTGATCAATTGTGGTGGCAACTGAACCAATTGCGGTTGGATTGTAAGTAGCAGAAGATTTGGAGAAATAGATGTTTTGTAATGATAGCGATTCCGTAATCTCATGAATTGATAATTCGAAAGGAGTAGGGTCATCTGCGTCTGGCCCATAATTATAAAAATCAAACCTGAGTTGTAAGATGGCTGAATCGAAAACAGAGCCGCCCGGAATAAAACTGGTAATATCAGAAGGTCTGATTTGTGAAAATCCCTTGGCTGTTACTTCACCCATCAATGGATCGGAGTAGGAACCTACCAGTAACCGGGTAGTTTCTGTTGATAAATAATTCATACTACGTACCGAATCCAACAGAATAATACTGCTGGATACAGGTATTTCTTCGTAGTAAACTTTAAAGCGCTGATCATCGCCCCTGAACCCTAACAGGTTCAGGTCTTCTTCGCACGAAAATAAAATGGCAGTGAACAAGAAAAGGTGGGCCTTAGCCCACCAGCTCTGTATAAAGGTTGTAGAACGATTCGGTGTAGTTATCGTCTTTCTCAATGGCTTCAACTTTTGTCTCTTTTAGCTTCTTAACTAATCCTTCTAACTTTTTATTGTCCCCGGCTGTAGAAACCACATCCGAGAATTGCGCGCCTAATTTAATAAAGCCTTCGTAATCGGCAGTTTTCAGATGGCCCAGCATATTATCTTCAATATCCATCATGCGTACTTTGCCCATCAAATCGCCTTTAAACTTGTGTGTAAAGCTATTGTTGTAGATGGTGAAAACCGTTTTAGTGTTTTTGAACAACGGATCGTTCTTATACGTGGTTTTCAAATACAATGGAATGAAGCTGGTAATCCAATCGTTACAATGAACAATATCGGGTGCCCAGCCTAGTTTGCGTACAGTTTCAATTACGCCTTTGCAGAAGAAGATGGCACGCTCGTCATTATCTTCATAAAACTTGTTTTCCTTATCGTGAAAAACATGTTTGCGGTGGAAATAATCTTCATTATCGATAAAATACACCTGCAGTTTGGCATTGGGTATTGAAGCCACCTTAATGATCAAAGGTTTTTCTTCATCACCCACAGCAATGTTAATTCCTGAAAGTCGCACTACTTCGTGTAACCGATTCTTTCTCTCATTAATCAACCCAAACCTCGGCACCAGAATTCGGATTTCCATTCCTTTTTCCTGCATGGCTTGCGGAAGTTTTCTTACAAATTCAGAAACTTCCGTAGTCTGCAAAAATGGATTGATCTCGCTGGCTACATAAAGAATACGGATTTTAGACATGATCTTGTTTTTAAGTTCTGTATAGAAAATTGGACTACAAAAGTACGGAATTTTAACCCCGGGTTCAACTAATCTTCCGCCATTAGGCCTATATTTGGCACCCTTCAAAAAAGCCCTGAAATGGAGATTTTTAAGGAAATCGCTTCCCTTAAAGCCTTTTTAAAACAGTTTCGGCAACCCGGAGATTCTATCGGGTTTGTGCCTACCATGGGGGCCCTTCACGCTGGGCATCTGGCTCTGGTTGAAGCTTCCCGAAAGGAAAACACCCTTACAGTTTGTAGCATTTTTGTAAATCCAACTCAGTTTAATAACCCTGGCGATCTGGCAAAATACCCCAACACGCTGCAGCATGATGTTGAGTTATTGAAAAAAGTTGGGTGCGATGTTCTGTTTTGTCCAACACAAACCGAAATGTATCCGCATCAGGATCATATCCGTTTTGACTTTGGATTTTTAGATAAGATTCTGGAAGGAGAGTTCAGGCCGGGGCATTTTAGTGGAGTAGGGCTGGTGGTTTCTAAACTGCTGAATATTGTGGCCCCACAGCGAGCTTACTTTGGTCAGAAAGATTTTCAGCAGACAATGATTGTACGCAAACTGGTTGCCGATTTGAATCTGGATGTTGAGCTAAAGCTTGTTCCCATTATGCGCGAACCAGACGGACTGGCCATGTCATCGCGCAACGCCAGGCTTTCGGCCGATCAGCGTATAAATGCTTTGGTATTTTATAAGGGATTACAAAAAGCTAAAACACTTTTGCTCGCGGGTGAGGAGTTTGAAAACGTTAAAGTAGAGGTTAAACAGTTCTGCGAAAGCCAACCTGAAATTAAACTGGAGTATTTAGCATTAGCAGATTCCACAAACTTATCGTTGATAAAAAGCGTTACACCGCAAAGTATTTTGCTGATTGCCGGTTATGCTGGCGAAGTGCGATTGATTGATAATTTGATGATGAACGATGAGAATTGAAGTTTTAAAATCGAAGATACACCGGGTAAAAATTACGCAAGCCGAACTTCATTATGTAGGAAGTATTACCATAGATGAAAATCTGTTGGATGCCGCCAACCTGATAGAAGGCGAAAAAGTGCAGGTAGTAAACATAAACAATGGCGAGCGACTGGAAACGTACGTAATTAAAGGCGAACGCAACACCGGCACGGTTTGCTTGAATGGCCCTGCCGCACGCAAAGCACAAGTGGGCGATACGGTAATTATTATTTCGTATGCCTCAATGGAAATGGAAGAAGCGCGTACCTTTAAGCCTTCGTTAATTTTTCCCGGCCCCGATAATTTGCTGAACTAATCTTGCATCCCAAACTAAAAGCAGCTTTACAGTATTTAATAATCTTCGCGATTACGATTGCGCTTTTGTGGCTTTCGTTGCGCGGGTTGGTAGTTGCTGAGGGCGAAAACAAATCAGAGTTTCTTTGGAACGCCTGGAAGCGATGCAACAAAGGCTACCTTCTATTAATGGCTGTAGTGGCAATGGTCAGCCATGCCTTGCGGGCCGAGCGGTGGCGGATGTTACTTGCACCAACGGGTAATGTTATTTCTTTTGGTAATAGTTTTCTTTCGTTGATGATTGGCTATCTCGTAAACCTGGCCGTACCCCGTGGTGGTGAAGTATCGCGTTGCTACAATCTTTATAAGTTAGAACAAACACCCATTGAAGTATCGTTTGGTACGGTAGTGGTTGAGCGCTTGATTGATTTAATCTGTTTGATCGCATTGATAGCGCTTTCATTTATTGTAGAATGGGATAAATTAAAAGGCTTTATCGATACACTTCCGTTTGCATCGGGAGAAAGATCATACACCATTTGGATTGTGGTGGGCGTGGCTGGTATTGGTATATTGATTGGTGGTGTGTACCTGATTCGTAGAAATGAAAAACTAAAGAAATTATTTCTGGGTTTTAAAGAGGGATTGATGGCGGTATTCCGTCTTAAAAACAAAACACTTTTTGTTTTTTATTCCATTACAATTTGGGCTTTATATTTTTTAATGAGCTACATGGTTGTATTAGCTTTTCCAGAAACCAGTAATCTGGGCATAAGTGCTGTGCTTACTTTGTTTGCTATTGGTGCTATCGCCATGGCGGCACCCCTGCCGGGTGGTGCGGGTTCTTATCACACGTTGGTGCCGTTGGGGTTGGTAACACTATATAATTTGCCAAAGGCCGATGCCATTGCGTTTGTATTCATTTTTCACGGCTGGCAAACTTTTGTAATGATTGTGGCCGGAATAATATCTTTGCTCATCAGCTATGCGTTAATTCGATTGAAGAAGCAGCCGGAAAAATAAGTCTTAAAACAATTATCGCCCTTGATTTCGGGGCTTGTTTCTGATATTTTGGTGATTGAAAGTGACTATTTGACAGGAAATTTTGTTGGCGCAGATGTTGTAAAATGAAAGCGGTGTGGTAAAGAATACTAACTTAAATTTAGCATAAAGGCCCACACCCAGAATTGTTGAAAGTTTAAACATAAACAAATAAAACTATGGCACTAGGACCATTAATCATTACAGGATTCTTCATGCTGGTGGGTTGGATTGTAAGCTCACGATTGAAGAACAAATTCAAAAAGTATTCAGAAATCCGGCTTACAAAAGATTTAACAGGTGCAGAGGTGGCAAGGCTTATGTTGGCCGATAGTGGAATTGCTGATGTGCAGGTTATTTCTGTTGAAGGCCAGCTAACAGATCATTACAATCCGGCTAACAAAACCGTTAACTTAAGTCATGATGTTTACCATGGTCGCAATGCTGCGGCAACTGCAGTGGCCGCGCACGAGTGTGGCCATGCTGTACAACACGCCAAAGCCTATAGTTGGTTACAGTTTCGTTCGGCTATGGTGCCCATTCAAAATATTAGCGCTAAAGTGATTAACTTCATTTTTATCGCTATGATGTTTGGTGCTTATGCATTGGGAGGAATTTTCTCACCCGATTTAGCATTGAAGGTAATTATTGCGTGTTATGGTGTATTCGCGCTGTTTGCTTTGGTAACGCTGCCGGTTGAGTTTGATGCCAGCAAAAGAGCGTTAGCCTGGGTTGAGGCTCGCGGTATTGTAACTCGCCAGGAACATGACATGGCAAAAGATGCGCTGAACAGTGCAGCTATGACTTATGTAGTGGCGGCCGATGGTGCAATAACCATGTTGTTATATTATGTAATGATCTTTTTAGGAAGAAGAGATTAATCCTTCTCATAAAACTATAAAATTGCGAGCCTGAGCTAACCCTCAGGCTTCTTTTTTTGTTACTTTGAAGTTGAAAACGAACTGCCTATGAATTTCGAACTCACCGAAGAACAATTAGCCGTACAAGCTGCGGCCCGCGATTTTGCCCAAACAGAACTTTTGCCAGGTGTAATTGATCGTGATACCGAACAGAAATTCCCAACAGCACAAATCAAAAAAATGGGCGAGCTTGGATTTATGGGTATGATGGTTGATCCAAAATACAACGGTGGCGGCATGGATACCGTGTCTTATACGTTGGCGATGGAAGAGATTTCTAAAGTAGATGCATCTGCTTCGGTATGTATGTCTGTAAATAATTCGTTGGTGTGTTGGGGGTTGGAGCGTTTTGGTTCAGAAGAGCAAAAAGAAAAATATTTAAAGCCGTTAGCGGCACAGGGCATTGGTGCATTCTGCTTGTCGGAACCAGAAGCCGGATCGGATGCTACCAGCCAACGTACCACTGCCGAAGACAAAGGCGATTACTATTTATTAAATGGCACTAAGAACTGGATTACGAATGGAAACAGTGCGAACACTTACATAGTAATTGCTCAAACCGATGCATCGAAAAGGCACAAAGGTATTAATGCATTAATTGTAGAGAAAGGCATGCCCGGTTTTGTGGTGGGCAAGAAAGAAGATAAGATGGGCATCCGTGGGTCTGACACGCACTCACTTATGTTTAGCGATGTAAAAGTGCCAAAAGCAAATCGCATTGGCGATGATGGATTTGGTTTTACGTTCGCGATGACAACCCTTAACGGTGGCCGTATTGGTATTGCTTCGCAGGCATTAGGTATTGCATCGGGCGCATACGAGTTGGCGGTTAAATATTCTAAAGAAAGAAAAGCCTTTGGCAAACATTTATCTGAACATCAAGCTATACAGTTTAAGCTGGCCGATATGGCTACCAAAA
>DPSB01000473.1:0-2653 GCA_003537495.1 Cytophagales bacterium
TCCCGAACCGCGATCCCGTTGAGGTGCTGAAGAGAGAAGCTATGAAATACTTTTTACGCCAATGAACGAGATTCCGGAATTCGCCAGAGTTTAAATTCAAGTTTACAACTTAAATCAAGGAGTGTTTCAACATCAATATTCAAGCTCATCAGGAATGACATGTTAAAAGTAAGAAGTGCTTCGTAATGGTAATGAAAAACCTACTCGCTTAATGTTGCCAACACTCCCTCCTTCAACGAATAAGAAGAAACGCGGATCGCATCAAATGGATGCACCCGTAAAAGATGTTTGATCAGACAACACGCCACCACAATCATATCCACTCGCATTTCAATCATCCCCGGTATCTGCATACGGGCAGCGCGATCTTTAACCAATAGCTCTTCATAAATTTCATCAAAAGCGTTTAAGGAAAAAGGTGTTTCCGGGGCTTCCGTTACCGGGATGTCGTTGCGAAAGCAATAGATATCACTAAGCGTATCGAATGTGCCGCTGGAGCCAACCAGCGTTTTGGGTTGATGTCTTTTTAGCTGTTCAACCAAAGGTTTGAGTTCCGAATCAACATACGCAAACAATGAGTTGATTTCTTCTGGTAAAATCGGGTCGTGCTTTTGAAATCGTTCCAGCAATCGTTGTCCGCCAATTTCAAAACTATGACTCCAGAAAATTTCACTTTGATTCGCGATAATAAATTCCACACTGCCACCGCCAATGTCCATAATGAGGTGCTTTGAATTACCCATTGCAATGCCGGCTCTCGTTCCGAAGCAGATGTATTCCGCTTCCTGCAAACCAGAAATGATATTGGCTTTAATATTGGTTTCGGCTTCAATTTTTTTGGTTACTTCAACTCCGTTTACTGCGTTGCGCAATGCACTCGTACCAAATGCCAACACACGGGTTACACCCGCCTCTTCAAGGGTTTGTTTAAAAGCCTTCATGGTAGCGAATGCCCGAGCTATGGCCGCATCGGTAATCAGGTTTTGGTTGATGCCGCCTACGCCAAGTTTTACGGGTACTTTTTCGCGATGAATGATGTGGAAATTTCCAGCTGCCGTTTCCGCTATCAGCAAATGGAAAGTGTTGGTACCCATATCAATAATCGCAACCTTCTTCATGTCGTGTATTTCTTGCTGCAAGATAGGTGCATTTCAAATTGATAAAATATCAGGCCGCTCCTCCGGAGCTTTATTTTTAATTTTCTACCATAAGTTCGTCCCGCTGGGACTCATAGCCCCAGCGGAGCGATCCGTATGGTAGTGATAACCATTAATTCAGAATTTAATCCCGTAGGGATGATCTTATAATCACGACACGTTGAAATGCAACCCCAAGATACAATCCAGTGGTAACAATTTCTATCTTTGGCACATTGAAGTATTTGTTATGACCAAACGAAAAATCAAATCCGAAGCCCTTCAACCAAAGTTTGATGAACTGGAGCGTAAAAATCAGGAATCGCTTTTGGGAGGTGGCGAACAGCGCATTGAACAACAACATAAACGTGGCAAACTAACAGCCCGCGAACGCATTCATTTGCTGTTGGATGAAGGTTCATTTGAAGAGCTGGGAAAATTTGTGATGCACCGCGCCAAAGATTTTGGTTTGGATAAGGAGCATTACCTGGGTGACGGTGTTATTACTGGTTATGGTACTATTCACGGTCGGTTGGTGTATGTGTTCTCGCAAGACTTTACTGTGTTTGGTGGGTCACTTTCCGAAACCCATGCCGAAAAGATTGTAAAGATCATGGACTTGGCTATGAAGAATGGTGCGCCCGTAATTGGGTTGAACGATTCGGGTGGTGCGCGTATTCAGGAAGGGGTGGTTTCGCTGGGTGGTTATGCCGATATTTTTTATCGCAACGTAATGGCGTCTGGAGTTGTGCCGCAGATTTCGGCCATCATGGGTCCGTGTGCCGGTGGTGCAGTGTATTCCCCGGCTATTACCGATTTTATTTTCATGGTGGAAAATACATCATTCATGTTTGTGACAGGACCGAATGTGGTAAAAACTGTAACGCATGAAAATGTAACAGCCGAAGAATTAGGCGGAGCATCTGCCCATAGTACAAAAAGTGGTGTAACTCATTTTGCATGTGCCAATGAAGCCGAATGCATTACACAGATCAAACAATTGTTTAGTTACATTCCACAAAATTGTGAAGACAGTGTTCCGCATTTGCCTTACACACAAGGTAACGAAAGCCGTCCCGCGTTGAATGAAATCATTCCCGCTAATCCCAACCAACCGTATGATATGCGTGAGGTGATTACAGGAGTAGTGGATGAAAATACTTTTTTTGAAGTACATAAAAGTTTTGCCGAGAATATTGTAGTGGGCTTTGCGCGGATTGCCGGACGAAGTATTGGTATTGTGGGTAATCAACCCGCGGCAATGGCTGGCGTGTTGGATATTGATGCCAGTGTGAAAGGAGCACGCTTTGTACGCTTCTGCGATTGTTTTAATATTCCGTTGCTGGTGTTTGAAGATGTTCCTGGATTTTTACCAGGTACCGATCAGGAATGGAATGCGATTATTACCAATGGTGCAAAATTGTTGTATGCTTTTTCCGAAGCAACTGTACCGCGTGTTACGGTTATTACACGTAAAGCTTATGGTGGTGCATACGATGTGATGAACTCCAAACACA
>DPSB01000473.1:2920-3345 GCA_003537495.1 Cytophagales bacterium
ATGTGATGAACTCCAAACACATTGGTGCCGATTTAAATTATGCGTGGCCTACAGCCGAAATTGCGGTGATGGGTGCAAAGGGTGCATCTGAAATTATCTTCAAGAAAGAAATTTCAGAAGCCAGTGATAAAGAAGCGAAGCTGAATGAGAAGGTTGACGAGTACACTAAAAAATTTGCAAACCCGTATCGGGCAGCTCACCGCGGTTATGTAGATGAAGTAATCTATCCGGATCAAACCCGCGAGAAATTAATTCGTGCTTTTAGTATGCTGGAAAACAAAGCGGCAAAGTTGCCGAAGAAGAAGCATGGAAATATTCCGTTGTAAAAAGTAGTTTATGACTTTAGATCAAGCCCAATACCAGGTTGATGAATGGATTAAAACCCACGGTGTGCGTTACTTCAGTGAACTTACCAACATGGCTAT
>DPSB01000568.1 GCA_003537495.1 Cytophagales bacterium
AACGCCCTGCCCGCCAACCACTCCAGGCGTTTGGGGTAACTGGCAATTGTGTTATCAATAACTTCGCCACTTGCCTGCTGTAGTTCTTCTTCCGATTCGGTAATAAACCAAAGTGCCCACCCACTTTGTGCATTGTCTTTTTGTAATTTCATTAAGGGCATTGGTTTCTCTCGCTTAATCCTACAATTTTGGTAAAATTTTTGAATTAATCACGCATGTCGTCCATACAGGTTAGCAAGTTGCACACATTTACCGGCCACAACGATTGTGTTTATACACTTGCGCCTTCCGTTTCTGATTCTGTTTTCTTCTCGGGTGGTGGCGATGGCATGGTGGTAAAGTGGGATCTTACCCAACCCAATCAGGGCGAACTGATTGCACGGTTACCCAATTCGGTATATGCGCTGCATCACAATAAAAAGTCTAACCTGCTGATTGCCGGTCACAATTACGAAGGCATTCATCTTTTGGATTGGCAATCGAAACAAGAAATAGGTTCATTGAAATTAACCCCGGCAGCTATCTTCGATATAGTTACAACAGAAGATGATATTCTTGTTGCAACAGGCGAGGGCATTTTGGTAGTGGTGGATCGAAACGATCTCCGGATTAGATTAAAACTTGCGCCATCCGAAAAAAATGCTCGCGTACTGGCCATCAACCCAAAAGTGGGTGAGGTGGCTGTGGGGTTTAGCGATAATTTCATCAGGGTGTTTTCCTTGCGGGATTATAAATTGAAATACGAATTTAAAGCTCACGATAATTCCGTGTTCGCGTTAAGCTATACACCTGATAACAACTTTCTGATCAGTGGCTCGCGCGATGCCCGCTTAAAACTTTGGGATGTAAATTCAGCTTACCGGCAGGCCAATGAAGTAGCGGCTCATCTATTTGCCATCAACCACCTAACGTTTAGCCCTTCCGGGGAATATTTTGCCACGGCCAGCATGGATAAGTCGATAAAAGTATGGTTGACCAGCGAAATGAAATTGCTGAAAGTAATTGACAAAGCCCGCCATGCCGGCCATGGTACTTCGGTTAATAAATTGTTGTGGACCAACCATCAGAACCAACTCATCAGCGCAAGCGATGACCGCTCCATTTCGGTTTGGGATTTGCAGTTTGCTAAGCCAAATTTGCCCGCTTAAGGTATTTCTGATAAAAATTTATACATTTGGCTGTGGATTAACGTTATAGCTATCAATATCTTAAACTTTGATAGCCATTTTTTAAACTGATACCATTTTTTAAACTTGTAATTAAACCACGCCCGTATGAAAATTACACCGCTGGAAATCCGTCAGAAAGCTTTTGAAAAAGTACTTCGCGGCTATGACAAAGATGAAGTGAATGCATTCTTGCTAACCCTTTCGCAGGAGTGGGAGCGTGTGCTGGATGAAATGAAAGAGCACCGCATGAAGTCGGAAGCAACCGAACGCGAAGTGTCTAAACTACGGGAAGTAGAAAGTTCGTTATACAAGACGTTAAAAACGGCAGAAGATACAGGAGCCAATGTAATCGGGCAAGCCAATAAAACAGCGGAATTGATTTTGCGAGAGAATCAGCTTATGGCAGATTCGATTTTAAACGAAGCCAAAACAAAAGCAAAAAATACTATTGAAGAAGCTGAAATGCTTTCGCGCCAGTTGTTGGATGAAATGGAAGAGCGGTTGAAAGCACTGGGCCAACACTACAAAACATTGGAACTGCATCGCGATAACTTGCTTTCGGATTTAAAACGGATGGCGGGCGAAACCCTTGACCGTGTAGAGCGGGCTAAATCAGCTTCGCGCGATTTCGATCCGGATCAACACCTGGCATTAGCCAAACGCGAAAGCAAAAAAGCATTATTCCCTAATGCCGAATTAGAAAACGAAATAAAAAAATCGTTGGAGCAACCAGCACCTATGGTTATCGAAACGGTAAAAACAATTACCATCGAAACAGCTTCCGTGCAGCAATCTCAACGCTCTTTCTTTGACGATATTCAATGACCGGTAAAGTTGCGCTGGAAGGACTGGAGTTTCACGCCTATCACGGAGTGTATCCGCACGAGCGCTCTTCCGGAAATAAATTTGAAGTAGATGTAGTAGTGCAAACTGAATTTTCAGATTCGGCCTTTCAGGATGATTTGCGCGGAACTATCAACTACGAAGATCTCTATGCCATTGTAAAAGATGAAATGGCCAAACCTTCTAAACTTCTAGAGACAGTTGGTTATGCCATTGCCAGCCGAACGCTCGAAGCTTTTTTTGAAGCACAAACTGTAGAGGTGCAGATTTCAAAGTTCAATCCACCTATTGGGGGAGTTTGTAAGAAAGCTACAGTTACTGTTAGCAAGACGCGGAGTTAATTTGGTTTCTGGGTAAAGGGTTGACAACCTTTACTTTTGATGTATGCAAAGGTTATCAACCTTGTTATATGCCCCGACTTACCCTCATCATGTCCGCATTCAATGCGGCAACTTTTGTTGAAGAAGCCATCAACAGTTTATTAAACCAAACGTTTACCGATTTTGAGTTGTGGATTATTGATGATGGTTCAACAGATAGTACACGCGCTAAAATTGATTTGTTTAAGGATAATCGGATCAAAAAATTTTACTTCAATGAAAACCGTGGCCGCGTACTTTGTGTAAATGAATTTGCTGCCCGTGTAACGTCTGAATATTTTGGAATAACCGATGCCGATGATGTATCGCATCCTACCCGGATAGAAAAACAAATTGCATTACTCGATCAATATCAAGAAGTGGCTATGTGTGGTACTTCGTATTGGGCAATTGATGAAAATGGACTGCTGATACGAAAACTCGAACTCGCTGCCGACTATGCTTACATTCGGGAGGCGAATTTAGTACAGCCACAATTTCACGGTCCAACCTCAATTTTCAGAACTAACATGGTGCGGAAGTTGGGTGAGTTTTATCGACTTTACTTCAAAAGAAATATGGCCGACACCGATCTGGCTGCACGTGTGGTAGATCAGTTTCCATCCGTAAATATTACCGAGCCGCTTTATTACTACCGGATTGTAAGAACATCTGTATCCCGTAAGGAGTTTTCATTTCGGTTTGCGATGATTGACCGAACTATTATTTTTTTATCGAAGCAACGCAGAACAATCGGGCGGGATAGTCTGCAGGGAATGAATAAAGATGACCTCGATAAATTTGTGGCCGATTGGGAATCCGTCTACGCATCTGATTCATCGCGCCTCTTGCGCGAAGCCGCGTTTTATCATTTGTATTGGAAAGTATCAGACAAAGCCTTGCGTAGTGCGTGGCAAGCTTTTTTAATAAAGCCATTACAACCTAAAAATTGGTTATGCTTAGGTTTTTGTGTGGGGTTGGGTTTTGTGTATGGAGTACAAGGATTGTTAGGTAAACATTACCAAAGCTTGTTGAAGTAGAGTTTGATTTATTTCTCTTGCTCCGCAAACATAAACCCCTTCGCATCGGCACCTTCATAAAAATCTACTTGCTTCCCAATCAGGTACATGGTATGCTTTTTATCGATGTGCAGGGTAATACCTTCAAGCGTATAGGTAATATCAGTCGGTTTTTCTTTGTCGAAGCCAATCATTAAAGCTACACCCCCACAACCGCCACCGCGTATGCCTACTCGTAAACCATACTCAGCCGGTATGTTTTTGGTTTGCATAATCCTGCGCACCTCTTCTGCGGCCCTGGGTGTTAATCCAACAGGTTCAATTTTTTCGAACATCAGGCGTTAATATTGTGTAGCAACGGTCAAAATTATCTAAAAATTAAACACCTTTGAACCTCATTTAATTCCCATGGAAGCATTAATTGAATTTGGTAAAATCCTGATCCCAGCGGCACTGGTACTGTATGCAGTTTATCTCACCGTTCGTTCGTTCATCATAAAAGAAATTGAACTGAAAAAACTTGAGATACGCACCCGTAGTATCGAAACCATTTTACCAGCCCGACTACAGGCTTACGAACGCATGACGTTGTTTCTGGAGCGCATTGCCCCACAGAATTTACTTATCCGTTTGAACAACCCCGGTTTCACGGCACGTGATTTTCAGCGGGTGTTGTTAGATGAAATCCGGAGTGAGTATAATCATAATGTTTCGCAGCAGGTATATATGAGCGAAGAAGTGTGGAACCAGGTGCGCAACGCGAAAGAAGATCTGGTAATGGTAATAAACGATGCTGCATCGACTATAGCAGCCGAAGCTACCAGCATTGAATTATCTAAAAAGATTTTTGAGTTAATTATGGCCAAACAGGTAGATCTGATTGGGCTGGCACTTTCGGAGTTGAGAAAAGAAATTCAGCAAACTTTTTAATGGCGCGAATAGCTTTATTGGCAGGGGCAACCGGTTTAATTGGCAATCACGTGCTGGAGCTGCTATTGGCAGATACTGCTTATGATAAAGTGATTGCACTAAGTCGTAAGCCACTTGTTAGTAAGCACGCAAAACTTGAGAATGTTCTAGTGAACATAGATGAGTGGACAAAACTCAATGATTTAAAAGCCGATGATGTGTTCTGTTGCCTGGGCACCACCATTAAGCAGGCAAAAACAAAAGCAGCATTCCGTAAAGTAGATTTTGAATATCCGGTTGAAGTAGCCAAAGCCCTGAAACAAAACGGAGCCACCACATTTTTGCTAGTATCTGCGCTTGGCGCGGATAAGACCTCACGTATTTTTTACAATCAGGTAAAGGGAGAAGTAGAAGCTGCGATAGGCGAATCAGCTTACAACGCGACACATATTTTCAGACCTTCACTTTTGCTGGGCGATCGCAAGGAACAACGCAGTGGCGAAGATGCCGCCAAAGTTTTTTATAAAATTTTCGGATGGCTTATCCCACAAAAATATAAAGGTGTTGAAGCTGCAAAAGTGGCACGCGCAATGGTAGCTGAAGCAAAGTCGGGTAAACAGGGATTGCATGTGTATGAATCGGCAGTTTTACAAAAGTTTTAGTCTTGCTTTGTTTGTATTGTTGACTGCTGCGGCAAGTGCGCAAGTCAATAAAATTTCGGGTACCATTACCGATGCCGATTCGGGCGAACCCATACCTTTTGCCAATGTATTTTTTGCCAGCACCAGTATTGGAATCAGCAGCGATATGGAAGGGAAGTTTGTGCTACAGAATTTCCCAAATGGTAAGTACGATTTTACCGTGGCCTATGTAGGCTACGAACCATTTCAACAAGCTTTTGAATTTAACGGTTCCGAATACAGGCTAACAATTAAACTTAAAACGGAAGAGGTTAAATTACAAGAAGTAGTAATTAAAGCCGATACAACGGGTTGGGCCCAGAACTTTGCCATTTTTAAGAGAAGTTTTTTAGGCGAAACCCAAAACGCTGCCAAGTGTACAATTCTAAATCCACGTGATATTCATCTTTATTTTGATAGGCAAGCGCGTGTATTGGTGGCGCATGCCAATAAACCAATAGTGGTAGAAAACAAAGCTTTAGGATATACCATTCAGTGGTACTTGCAACAGTTTGAATTGAATTATGCTGAAGGCAGGCTTGCAATTTTTGGTTTTCCATCCTTTCAGCTTCTTACTCCCAAAGGAAATGCCGAAGCAAAACGTTGGATGCGCGAGCGCGAGCGTGCTTATTATGGATCGGTAACACATTTTATTCGTTCACTTGGAAAAGAGTCGCTGACAGAAGAAAAATTCAGGGTACGAAAATTCTATCAGGTACCAAATCGAAAACGACCATCAGACGAATTCCTGAATCAAAAAATATCCTACTTTCGGAATCGCGCGATGAGCGGAGAGAAGATAATAATCGGTAAAACGGATAGCCTTCGGTACTACATGGAGTTGCGCAATGAACCAAAACTTGCCGACAGTGTTGCATCGGAAGATCTTAGACTAAAAGAGATTATGACTAATGCATCGGAAGTGAATTACACGGGAATGTTAAAGGTCGATTTTTTAGGTGAGCGCGAGGAAGTCAATTATGCAAAATCGCAAGGCCGCACAGCTATCAAACATCAAACTTCGGTGATGCACTTTTTGGTGCCGGGTTTAAAAATTTACGAAAACGGCTATTATCAGAATGCGTACGATGTCTTCTTTGAATGGTATTGGGCATGGTCGGAAAAAATAAGTGATATGCTTCCTTACGATTACTCACCCCCCACAAAAAAATGATTGCAGTAATACAACGGGTTACCCGCGCTTCGGTAACAATCAATCACCAAATAAAATCACAAATTGGTTTAGGGTTATTGGTATTGGTGGGTATTGAAGATGCCGACACACAGGAAGATATTGATTGGCTTTCGGCAAAACTGGTTAACCTGCGCATATTTGAAGATGAGCAAGGAATAATGAATGTAAGCGTAAAAGATGTGGGTGGCGATGTAATAATTGTAAGTCAGTTTACACTACATGCAAGCACTAAAAAAGGAAACCGGCCAAGCTACATCAAAGCAGCAAAACCCGAAGTAGCCATTCCTCTTTATGAAAAATTTATTGCAGCCGTACAATTGGAGTTAGGCAAGCCTGTACAAACAGGCGAGTTTGGTGCCGATATGAAAGTGGAGTTAGTAAACGATGGCCCCGTAACTATTCTGATTGATACGAAAAACAAAGTATGATTACCAGATGGCCAGCGCAACTATAATAAGGTTGGCAACAATATAAAATCCAATAACCAGTCGGGAACCAACATAGTTAAATCGGATCGCAGCTTCTTTTTTGCCATTATCAAATTTGCGCAGTGCAATAGCCGATACAACTAAAGTGGAAAAGATTCCAAAAAATGTTAGTGTATGCAATGTATCCACCAAAGTAAAAGCTGATGTTTCCGGAAGAATAGAATCGATAATGTACTTATTACCCACTGTAGCAAATAAACCACCCACGGGTAAGCCAAAGCGCGGTTCCAATTCCTGTACCTGAATGGTAAAACTGATAATAGAGATGAGGAAGGCGATGTACATTCCAATAAAAATCTTTAGGAATAAACCCCAGGCATTGCGTTCAATATCCAACTCAATAAGAAAGGCAGAAAAATTCTGATAGTCGCGGTGTGGACTTGGATCTCCAAAACCTGTTTCATAATCGTTTAGTTGGGCAGAGACTTTAAAGTCGGTAATCTGCCAACCGTCAAGCGCCTCATCTTTGTCATAGGTACTGCCTTTAATATCAGGTTTAAAAACAAGACTATTAATATCAAACAAGGCATTTTCAATCTGTACTTTTAAATGCTGTTTATCGAATGGAAAATCAGCAACCTTCCAGCTTTCTTTCATAGTGGCTTTCATTTTCATAATAGCCCAGGCTTTATTCCCTACACTATCCAATGTTATTTCGGGTGTGTCTATGGATTTAGCATTTGGAATATCGAGCTGAGTTGAAAAATCAAAATCCGGGTTGTCGTATAAAAACCATAGCCAAAAGCGCATGGTGTATTCCTTATCGCGAAAGTTGATATCGTGCACGCTAATAACATACGAACCTACAGTAACCGTATCAGGTTGTGCGTGTGCTTTTGTGAAAAGAAAACTTAGTAGAACAAGCACCAAAAGTGTGCGGGGGAAATTCATAGTATTAAGGAATAGGTAAACGAAAGTATGCAAAAGTTTGAACTCTATAAAAAACGAAGAGGCTGCCCATGGAGTAAGGCAGCCTCTTAATTATAAGTACTAACTTTTTAATATTTCATATTCACCTTGGTATCCTTCGGTTTTTCTTTGGGATTTTTTACGTAAGTCTCCAGCCAGGTATCCATTTCCCACAACGTGTGCAGAATACTTTCTTTCGCAGCGTAGCCATGACTTTCATAGGGCAATACCACATAGCGCGAGGTTCCTCCATGACCTTTAATCGCATTGTAGAAACGCTCTGTTTGTATTGGGAATGTGCCGGAGTTATTATCCGCTTCACCATGAATAAATAGTATTGGTTCTTTCAACTTATCGGCATACGAGAATGGCGACATCTGGTAATACACTTCTGGTGCTTGCCAGTAGGTGCGCTCTTCGGCCTGGAAACCAAAAGGCGTTAATGTGCGATTGTAAGCACCACTGCGGGCAATGCCAGCTTTAAAAATATCGGAATGCGCAAGCAAGTTAGCTGTCATAAAAGCTCCATATGAATGTCCGCCTACACCCACGCGGTTAGGATCAAGCACACCCAGCGATGCACCATAATCCACTACCGCCTTTGCGCTGGCTACTAACTGTGGAACGTACGTATCGTTTGATTCTTTATCACCTTCACCCACAATTGGCATGGAAGCATTATCAAATACGGCATAACCCCGCATTACCCAATAGATTGGGCCGCCCCAGCTTAATCTTGTAAACGTGTAAGGCGAACCTTTCACTTGTCCTGCAGCGTCTGCTGATTTAAACTCACGCGGATAAGCCCATACGAATCCTGGTAACGCACCATCTTCTTTTTTATAACCTGGAGGCAAATACAAATCGGCAGTAAGTTCAACACCATCGGCACGCTTGTATTTCAACACTTGTTTCTTAACATCTTTTAGTTGTGGGTATGGATGTGCGAAAGAAGTTATCGGAGTTAGTTTGGTAGATCCGATTGTACGTGTATAATAATTTGGATTTTCTGTGTTTGATTCACGCGAAGTAACAAAGGTTCCTTTCTTTGAATCTAAGAATGTAATGAAGGTTTCATAATAAGGAGCAGCACACTGCCACTGCCGGGTTTTCTTTCCGGTATTTAAATCCATTTTATCCAGAAATGGTAAATCGCCAGCGGGCGAAGCACCCGCTCCGGTTAAAAACACGGTGTTGTTGTTTATCGACATTACATTTCGACCGTATTGATTAGGTGTTGTAATTACACTTCCCGGATCGTTGTAGCCATCTTCATAGTTGCGATCGAACACAATTTTTTTAACGCCACTGGTTGGGTTAACCTGGTACACCCGCTCTTTCCTTTCGTTTGTCCAGCGTTCGTACACCCAGGCTACATTATCATTACCCCACGCAATGCGCGAGTAGCGTAATGGTAAACTGATTAATTCTTTTGCGCTTCCGCTGAAAGGATAATCCCAGGTAAATACCTTATCGCGAATGTCGGCTTTGGCTTTAGGGTCGCCACCATCTTGTGCCTGTGCCCATACTAATGTGGCTGGTTTATCGGCCCGCCAGTTATGCGCACGTGGTTCTTTTTGTGTGG
>DPSB01000610.1 GCA_003537495.1 Cytophagales bacterium
GCCAACCCAGGCAAGCAGTTTATTGAATACTCAAATAAATAACTTCTCAAAACTTGAAGCCTTCTTGTATCAATGAGTACAGCGCATCAAAAGTATTGCTTAGACGCGAACGTACTTATCCAAGCTTGGCAAAAGTATTATTCCCCTAAAATGTGTCCCGACTATTGGACAATACTTGATGAACTAGGTAAGCAAGGCCGAATTTTTCTACCTCAAATGGTTTATGAGGAAATTACTAGAACCGAGGATGAGTTATCAAATTGGCTAAAAGAAAGTAATATTCCCGAGCACAAAATTGATGGCCCAGTTACAGAAGCTTTGAGGAGTATTTATGCGTCAAATCCATCGCATCAAAATCTCGTGGACAACACAAAATCAAGGTCACTTGCTGACCCTTGGGTTATCGCTCATGCAATGAAAGAGAATGCGACAGTTGTAACTAAGGAGGAGAAAATAACCGCAGTGAATACTACAAAAATTAAAATCCCGAATGTTTGCGACAACATGAAGGTACGTTGGATAAACGATTACAAGTTTGTTGAAGAATTAAACATTCGTTTTACTTGTAGTATAAAGCTTGACTAATCTTTAGGCGCACATCTCCCCGCCCAAGCGGGTGTTCTTCACCAGCTTGAATTTAATCCCAATCAGAATTTAAGATACAATCTTCAATTCCACAACGGATGATGTCTCAACTCCACTTTGCTCTTAAAAAATAATTTGGTGGAGGCTTCAAAGGCTTCGGTATAATCGGAAACAAAAAATTGATGGGTGGCTGTAGTTGCGTTCAGCAACCGGTGGGCCGCGAGGTATTGGTGCAAGGCTTGTGCTACAATCGCAGCTGAGTCGAGTATAGCAATTTTGTTTTGATAATACTGGTTAATCTCCGGTTTGATCAGCGGATAATGTGTACACGCCAACACGAGGGCTTCAATATCAGTCAGCGTTGGGTCTGCCAGGTATTGTGCTATTATCTCATGACTGATCTGGTTGTTGAAAAAACCTTCTTCAATCATGGGTGCCAGCAACGGTGTGGCCAATGTTTTCAGGTTAATGGTACGATCAGCTTCTTGCAGCTTGCGGGTATACACGCCCGATTGCACCGTGCGCTTGGTACCAATTAACCCAACCGTTTTGCCGGGGTAGTGTTCAGCAATGTAATCCACCATCGGGTCGATTACATTAATAATGTGTGCATCGTGACGCACATATTCTTTCAATAACTCATAAGCCGCAGAGCTTGCCGAGTTACACGCAATCACAATCACCTTGCAACCTTGCTTCAACAACACCTCGGCAATTTTAATGGAGAACGCCTGAATGGCTGCTTCCGATTTATCACCGTAAGGGAGGTGCGCGGTATCGCCAAAATAAATCAGGCTTTCGTTCGGTAATTCCTGTTGGATGGCATGGGCTACAGTAAGTCCGCCAATGCCACTATCAAAAACCCCAATCGGTGCTGTCGGTTGCTTTTTCACAGAGCGCAAAAATAGGCGCAATGCGCAGGAAATTTGTAATATTGCTCAAACTTTTAAATCGTACTTCACATGGCCAATCTGCTTAAAGGAAAAAAGGGAATCATATTCGGAGCGTTAGATGAAAATTCTATCGCCTGGAAAACAGCATTGAAAATAAAAGAAGAAGGTGGTGAGTTTACATTAACCAATGCACCCATCGCCATGCGGTTGGGCACCATCAACAAACTGGCAGAAGCCTGCAACGCGCAGGTAATTCCAGCCGATGCTACTTCTGAACCTGATCTGAACAACCTGTTTACCAAATCGATGCAAGCATTGGGTGGCAAACTGGATTTTGTATTGCACTCGATTGGTATGAGTCCAAACATCCGCAAAGGCAAAGAGTATGGCGATATGAACTACGAATGGTATTTAAAAACGCTCGATATTTCTGCGCTGTCGTTTCATAAAGTACTCCAGACTTCAGAAAAATTAGATGCGATGAATGAGTGGGGTTCGGTAGTAGCATTAAGTTACATTGCTGCACAACGTGCTTACCCCGATTACACCGATATGGCACAAGCCAAAGCCATGCTGGAATCCATTGCGCGTAGTTATGGCCAGCGGTATGGCACCAAAAAGAAAGTACGCGTCAATACCATTTCGCAATCACCCACCAAAACCACAGCCGGTACTGGTATTTCAGGTTTCGATGTGTTCTTTGATTTTGCAGATATGATGTCGCCATTGGGCAACGCTTCCGCGGAAGATTGCGCCAACTATATTGCCGTTATGTTTTCGGATTATACCCGCATGGTTACCATGCAAAACCTGATGCACGATGGTGGCTTTTCATCATCGGGTATTACCAATAACCTGATTGAACGGTTATCCAAGTAATTTAAATTTAGTATCTGGTTAAGATTGTTGGGTGTGTAACACCAGCAACCAGTAACCGGCAACCAGTAACTATTTAAATGGTCTCTTTCCCCCATTGCAAAATGAACCTCGGCCTGCACGTGGTAGCGAAGCGGGTTGATGGCTATCATAATATTGAGACGTGTTTTTATCCGGTGCCGCGTACCGATATACTGGAAATAATTAAAGCAACTCGATTTGAGTTCACCACTTCGGGTTTACCCGTTGCCGGTTTGCCCGAACAGAATTTATGTGTGAAGGCATATCATTTCTTAGCCAATGAATTTAGACTAGGTTCTGTAAAAATTCATTTGCATAAAATCTTGCCGATGGGTGCTGGTGTAGGTGGAGGCTCAGCCGATGCGGCATTTATGGTGCGTTCGCTTAATACACTCTTTCAATTGAACCTCTCGCACGATCAATTAAAAAGTTTTGCGGTAGAATTGGGTAGCGATTGCGCCTTCTTTTTACAAGACCAACCGATGTTGGCCGAAGGTCGGGGTGAAGTACTTTCAACTGCACCGGTTAGTTTGAAGGGTAAGTACCTGGTGTTGGTAAAACCCGATGTACACGTAGCTACAGCCGATGCTTATGCCGGAGTAGTACCAACTAAACCGGTTAACAACTTAAAGGATGTTTTACAGTCGCCCATTACAAGTTGGCGCGAAAAACTGGTAAATGATTTTGAACCCTCTGTGTTTAAAAAGTTTCCGGTTATAGGCGAATTGAAAAAGCAACTGTATGCTAACGGTGCGCTTTACGCGAGCATGAGTGGTTCGGGCGCTTCGGTGTTTGGAATTTTTGATGCACCGGTTAATCTGCAAAGTAAGTTTAGCGATGTAGACTATTGGGCTGGTACACTCGGCTGATTATTGCAGAATTAAATCAACCGCGAAGTCGCTAAGGCGCAAAGTTTAGTATTTCAATTAAGAACAGACAACTGATTTACGTTTAGAGTCTCCGCGCCTTAGCGGTTAAACACCAGTTCGCTCAGTTGTCAGACCGCTCAAAGCGATCAAGACGCCTTGGCCTGAGTCCTCTTTAAGATCGGATAGATAATAACGGCACTTAATACAATGGCAGTACCCACATAAAACTGCCAGTTCATTACTTCTTGTTGCCCGAATACAAGTAAGGCTAATACAATTCCGTAAAGAGGTTCAAGGTTCAGCGCAAGCTGAATCATAAACACACTTATTTTTTTGGAGAGATTAATAGAGGCCGAGAAAGCATACACGGAGCAAGCCCAGGCCATGATGGCAATGTAAAGCCAATCGCTGGTAGTAGGCACTAAGTTTAACTTATCTACCATGGGAAGTTGTACATACAGTGGCATGAATAATAAAACAAGTACACATGCGCCCAACATTTCATAAAATGTAATCGCGTAAGCATTTACCTGATGTACCAGCTTAGAATTGATAATACTGAACCACGCAGCGGTTAAGCCCGCGATAACGCCCAATAACAAACCCAACGGATGTTTAAAATCGAAGGCGAGAATTATTCCAAGTCCAATCAACACAACAACTCCAAGCGCAATTTCAATTCCGGCAATTTTTTTTCTTTTGATGATAGGTTCGAGTATGGCAGCCCAGAATGAACAGGTAGCAAAACCAACCAGACTGGTTGAAGGGTTGGAAATTTTTCCAGACACAAAAAAAGTAATCCAATGAAGAGCCACAATGATGCTGGTGGCAAAAACTTTTATCAGTAAAGTTGAAGAAATAGAAAACGATTTTTTGAACAGCAGCATGACTAAACCCATACCCGCTGCAGCTAAAAGCGTTCGGTAAAAAACCATTTCAACAGAGGGGATTGAAATGAGTTTACCCAATACAGCAGTAAAGCCCCACAAAAAAACCAGAAAGTGAAGATGAAAATAATCTCGTGTTGTGGCGATCACCGCGGAACGTATTTATACATGCCCATCGAAAGTATAAAAAAAACTGCGTTGGGTAACCAGGCCGCCATAAAGGGTGGGAGTGAACCGCTTTCGGCAAAGGTGCGCGTCATGGTAAAGAATAAAATAAAAACGAATGAGAGCAGGAATCCCAATGCAATCTGAAACCCTGTGCCACCCCGGCTTTTGCGCGAGGAAACAATTACACCCATAAACACCAACACAAAAATTGTAAACGGAATAGCAAATCGGATTTGCTTTTCAGTTTCGTAAGCTTCCACACCGGTGCTTCCGCGGAAGCGCATTTTATCGATATGCTCTGTAAGTTCATTTATGGTCATACCATCATAACCGCGATCAGTAGCTTCAAAGTCTTCGGGTGTAACGGCTAACGTGGTGTCCATCGCATCTCCGCGCGAAGCGAGCTCAAACGCAGCGCCAACTTGTTGTATCCTGAAAATGCTATCTACCTGCTTGCGTTTCCAGTAGCGCATGGTCCATTTTTGCTTAGTAGTATCCCACTGAATATTTTCAGCCGTTAATTTTTCTACCAGTCGGTTGCTGTCAAAACGTTCTAATGAGAACTGGTGCCCCACATTGTTCTGACTGCTAAAATTCTGAATAAACAAATAAACATTCGGCTCGATCTGCATGTGAATGTTCGATCGATTAGTCATGTTGTTCTTTTTGAAATACTGTAATTCAAACTCAATTCGCTCGCGGTTTGATTTCGGAATTATCCAACCATTCAAATAGAAACTTAAACCTGCAATTATAAAGCCCGCGATAAAGTAAGGAACCAGTAGTCGATTAAAACTTACACCACTACTCAGTATGGCAATAATTTCGGTATGCGCAGCCATGCGCGAGGTTACATACACAATGGTAATAAAAACTGTAATAGGTGAAATCAGTCCGGCAATCCACGGAATAAAGTCACCATAATAACCGAGAATGCTGGAGGTGCCCAGGTTATTGATCACAAACTTGTCCAGCTTTTCGGTTATATCAATAACGG
>DPSB01000534.1:0-2291 GCA_003537495.1 Cytophagales bacterium
CTAATGGAATGACATGGTTCAAATCAATTGATAACAGCATTCTGAAAGTCCCAACGCAAGACGTGAAGTACACCTAAAGGAAATTAAAACAAACAATTAATAACAATGGCAAAGTTTGAAAACTTCGCAGGGAAACTCTTGCGATTAGAGGGAGGGTATGTGAATCATCCATTGGATAAAGGAGGCCCGACTAAGTATGGAGTCATTCTTTCCGTGTGGAAGGAACATGGCCATGACAAAGATGGTGATGGAGACATTGATGCAGAAGACATCAAGAAACTCAGTGAAGAAGATGCGAAGTGGATCGCAAAGAAAATCTTTTGGGATTACTTCCAGGCAGACTTAATCTTAAATGAATCAGTAGCTCAGTTCATTGTCGATTGGGGTTACAATTCAGGAAGGAAGACAGTTGCCAAGATTGTTCAGCGTGTCATTAAGGTAGACGTTGATGGAATTGTAGGCGCAAAAACACTTAGCGCAATCAACTGTACCGACCAGGAGCGTTTGTTCAATCTACTCAAGATTGAGCGTCAGGTATTCTTGAACAACATCATCAAGAGAAGACCTGATCAAATTGTCTTTTATGATGGATGGATGAATCGAGTGAATTCATTCCGCTTTAAGCAAGCTGCATAAATCAAACAAGTAAAGAGTAAAACACATGCTATCAAGAATAAAGGGAATTTTGAAAGAGTACGGCTTTGTCCTATACACACGGCCTTATGAGCTTAACATCGTTGGGCTAAGAAGTAAAAGTGTAGAATCAAATTCCTTTGATGATGAGATTCATGTGTTTTACACTTTGCCTAATGGGAAGTGGAATTATCACATCTATCCAGCAACCACTGACCCAGGAACATTCTGGTTAAATAATCCTGCCTATCCACAAGGCACAGCCATTCTTGCCCAGGGTCAGAATGTGGATGCCTACTCCATTGGAAAACATCGAGGAAAGTATGAAGCGCTTGTTCAGCAAAAACCAGTTACCGTAATACGCGATTATGACCGTGACGCTATTCTGGACTTTAACAATGGCGAAAAACAAACAGGGCATTTTGGAATCAACATTCACAGAGCATCTGTTTCAGGCACAACGAAATCCATTGACCAATATTCAGCCGGATGCCAGGTGTTTAAAAACGCAGATGACTTTCTAGTGTTCATGGAGCTTTGTAAAAACCATGCGAAGCTTTATGGAAATAAATTCAGTTACACACTGATTGATTTCAGATCGCTTAGAAGAATTACGCTCAAGCGAGTAATAACAGCAACAACTGTTTTCGCTGCTATCGCTTTGGGTTGGGTTTTTAAACCAAATATCAATAGTTAATGGAAGGACTTACTCCGCCATTTTATTCGAGAACCGATGAGCTGCTTTATAAAATCTATTTAAAGCTTCAGGGAGGAAGTATGCCTGGACTAACAGCAAACGATATTAATACGCTTTCTAAACTCAATACGATTCTTGAGGATGCAGAACTTATTAGTCAAAGTCAGTTCAACGATACAATTATGGCTTTGCGTGGGAATGTTCCTGTAAGTGCAAATACACTGGAGAAGCTTTATAACATCATTCAAGGTATGCAGTCACTCAAAAGAGAAGACATTGATACTTTAGAAGAGTTAAATGCCATTCTCTCAAACGCAGACCTTGTTCGTATCCAAGATTTAGCAGATGCGCTTGTAGCACTTAATCTTAAACAACGAAACTTTCAATTTTACTTTCCCGATAGCCAATGGGATGACGATCACAACCAAAGTTTGCGAAGAGACCGCTTTGTTATGCGTGGAAAAATTACAGACTTATCTAACGACTTTACAAATGCCCTATCGGCAGTATCCTATAAAACACGAATTGATACATCAAGTACATGGGCATATCACTTAAACACAAGCGCATTACAGAATTGGATTAATGCTAACATCTCCGGAAATGAACAAACAGGAACAAGGTATTGGATCAGATGCATCCCGACTTATAAATCGGGGCATTATGATGAAGCTATGAATGTTTTAACCTACGTTGTTTAAAATGGAACACAACCTTCTATTCAAATGCTTACAGTGCTTCTAGTTCGCTAAAATTTTCCTTAGCACGATTATACTCCTTCTTCATCCATTCGTATTTATTTTTTATACTGTCATCATCGCTCTGTAATCCCTTGCTAATCATTTCTCTTAATTTTTGATAATAGGTGGCTTGATCTGTGTAAGCGCGTACATCTTTAATATAATCAATATGAGAATAGCCAGATTCTTCTATCGCAATTACAAATTGCCCAGGATAATCA
>DPSB01000534.1:2498-3341 GCA_003537495.1 Cytophagales bacterium
CAAATTGCCCAGGATAATCAGCAATTACTTTATCATCGTCATTTTTTAAATCTAATACAGATTTGTCCAACAAAATTCTTGGATAGTTTGCAATTTTGGATTCTAAATAATAAGCGCAATTCATGGCTGGCCCGAAAACAAATTCAGTGTCGTGATGGATTTGCCCATATGTTATACCTCCTCTAAAAACAACTCCTTCTTTAATCATCGCAATACTCAGTTCTTTGAAAAAGTTGAAATTCATAAAATAATGACCAACCGGTAGGACTGAAAGCACTATCGAATCTGAAAACTGCGTTATTTCTAATTCGCTTTCGGAATTTATTGTAGCATTAAACCAGTCTCTAATGAATCCATCAATTTTCCTAAGAATTGAGTAAATCATGAATGGGTTGTCTAGGTATTCTTTGGAAACCATTTTTCCAAACCCAAGGATATCGATAAAACATACGATCTTATTTTTATAATTAACCATGAGTAATAATTTCACTAAATATAGTGGCAAAGGTGGTGGCAATTTGGTGGCAAAAGAAAAAAATACCTCAAAAAACAAGGCAAAATGGAGGCAAAGTTGTGAGGAAGCCTTAGGAAGAAGTGGCAATAAAACTCATGGTTTAACTCAGGTTTGAGGAAACCTGAAGCAATCCCAGGCAAAAAATTTTAACTCCAGCGGGATCACAACAACATAATCAAAGTTTACTCAAGCCGCTTAAACACAATGTTTAAACGGTTTTTGTTTTTTTATCCTTTATATAAAAAGCAAAGAATTCCAGCTTTAATGTGAGTAATTTCGGTGAGTAGCGATGCGCACTAAGTTTACTTTATTGATGGCACATACTTCAG
>DPSB01000535.1 GCA_003537495.1 Cytophagales bacterium
GGGATTACTTCCAGGCAGACTTCATCCTCAATGAATCAGTAGCTCAGTTCATTGTCGATTGGGGCTACAATTCAGGAAGGAAGACAGTTGCCAAGATTGTGCAGCGTGTCATTAAGGTAGACGTTGATGGAATTGTAGGAGCAAAAACACTTAGTGCAATCAACTGTGCTGACCAGGAGCGTTTGTTCAATCTACTCAAGATTGAACGTCAGGTATTCTTGAACAACATCATCAAGAGAAGACCTGACCAAATTGTCTTTTATGATGGATGGATGAATCGAGTCAATTCATTCCGCTTTAAGCAAGCTGCATAAAGCACTAAACAAGTAAAGAGTAAAACACATGCTATCAAGAATAAAAGGAATTTTGAAAGAGTACGGTTTTGTGTTATACACAAGGCCTTATGAGCTTAACATCGTTGGACTAAGAAGTAAAAGCGTAGAATCAAATTCCTTTGATGATGAGATTCATGTGTTTTACACTTTGCCCAATGGCAAATGGAATTATCACATCTATCCGGCCACAACTGATCCAGGAACATTCTGGCTAAATAATCCTGCCTATCCACAAGGCACAGCGATCCTTGCACAGGGTCAGAATGTGGATGCCTACTCCATTGGAAAACATCGAGGAAAGTATGAAGCACTTGTTCAGCAAAAACCAGTTACCGTAATACGCGATTATGACCGCGATGCTATTTTGGACTTTAACAATGGCGAAAAACAAACAGGGCATTTTGGTATCAACATCCACAGAGCATCTGTTTCAGGAACAACAAAATCCATTGACCAATATTCAGCCGGATGCCAGGTGTTTAAAAGCGCGGATGACTTTCTGGTGTTCATGGAGCTATGTAAAAATCATGCAAAGCTTTATGGAAATAAATTCAGCTACACGCTGATTGATTTCAGATCGCTCAGAAGAATTACACTCAAGCGAGTAATAACCGCGACAACTGTTTTTGCTGCCATTGCTTTAGGCTGGGTGTTCAAACCGAATGTGAAATTATGAGTATTCCGAAACCTCCATTTCATACAGCTTCAGAGGAACTGCTTTATAATATCTACTTAAAGATTCAGAATGTGGACTATCTAAGGGAGAGTGATATTAGTACGATTGCCAAGTTGAATGCAATCCTAACCGATGCAGACTTGATGAAGACCGAAGATATTTTATTGGCTATCAATGCGGTGAAAGGGAATGTTCCAGAGGCTGGCAATACACTTGAAAAACTATTCAATATCATTCAAGGGTTAACATATCTGAAAGCAGATGACATTGATACGCTTGCAGAGTTGAATGCAATTCTGTCCGATACTGACCTGATAAAAACTGAAGACCTTCAAAATGCTATTGCAGCATTAAAAGGAAATGCACCCGTTATTGCTGATACGCTTGAGAAGATTTACAATCTCCTTCAACCAATTCTCTCAGCATGGGTGCAAGATGGTAATAATGTTGGAGCAACAAAGTCCATTGGTACGAAGGATAATTTTCCACTTCCCTTTATAACTAATGGCATTGAGCGAGGGAGATTTGATGTCAATGGGAATTTCCTGATTGGATACAATGGAGCAGCAATCGGAAAAATTCATATGAGAACAAGTGATTCTCTTGAGGCAAACCATGCTGTCTATATTGAAGACCCAATACTGAATATTCTTTTCGGAATTACTAACTCTGGAAAAATCTTCATGAATAAGGGTCGCTCTAACCTACTCATAAATGGTGGGTGGACAGGAATGACTGGATTGCGGAATCTCATTCTCACTTCAGGAACCTTGGGCGCAAAAATGGTTGACACCGGAAGTGATAACATTATTGCTGGTTACAATGCTGCATCAAGTTCCGGTGGTAATCCAGCCAGAGGACTTGCACGAAACGTAGTAATTGGTTCCGAAGCGGGTTCATCAGATAACAATGGAACAAGTTATGTGGATAGTGTCTATGTTGGTTATCGTGCAGGGTGGGCTATTGGGTTTACATCGGGTCAACGAAACACTATGATAGGTGCATCCGCTGGAGCTACGGCACCGCAAAGTGGAAACGATCACACCCTTGTTGGCTACGATGCTCAAAATGCAAGGTCAAATACTTTCAATACTTTATTAGGTTCCGGTACAAGAGCTTACAATAGTTTAGGTGACTTGATTAGTAATGGAGGCGGTCAGAGCTATATGACTGCAATTGGAGCGGGTGCAGCGGTGCGCACGCCAAATACTTTAGTGCTTGGTCGAGTTCTTAATGATCAAATTGTTGTTGGTGCAGAGAGCTGCAACTTTCAATTACCAGGAACAACAGCTAACCTTGGCTTCAATGGTTATAAATTTCAGGTTATCAAACCTGGAGGAGCAGCTTTTGGAGTTTCAGGTTCTGCATTCTTTCGAGATGGGAATTTTTCAATTACTCTTGGTGAGGAAGGGAATGGTGCGGTAAAAAATTCATTTCGAATTAACAGTTATCTAAGCGGGTATGGAGGATATGAATTTTTGTTGAGTTCAAACAACATCAACGCAACACTTGAAATTACTGATTATCAATTTGGAGGTACCAAAACAGAAATGGTTAGGATATCGCCAGCGGGTTATGCCAATACTGCGATTCTTGTACGTCCAAATGATGTCTACAATACAGGATACGGCTATCGGTATATACTTCAAGGAACCAATACAGGGCAACAAAGCCGTTTTGTTTCTGCTTTTCATGGTCAGATAAATTTGCCCATAGATGATAGTTATCCAAATTATAACCGTGCTCAGATTTATACAGCACTCGCAAGTGTAACCAATCATTTTGTAGATGGATTCTTTGCGGATGTAAGAGCGACCAATGCAAACGCCCAAGCATTTGCTTTTCGTTCTGTGGGAAGTAGAGTTTACTTCAATGGCGATGGAATGGCCTTTCCAACTTCAGTTGTTTCGATTACAACTGATTACACAGCTCATGCGGGAGCCACAAATTTGCTACTTAACGGAAGCTACATTACAAGCAGTGCTTTGTTTATCGTTCCGTTTGGCTCCGAAAAAACAGGAATCATTTTGTCTCCCGGCAATGCGCAAGCTAATGGAATGTTCATTGGTTCTCAACAAGCTTTAGGAACCTACAACTATGACGGTTATCTCTTGTGGCTTCAATACAGCACAACTGGAAATAACATGATGGGAGGTACTACTAAGCCAATGCTACTCATCCGAAAACACAATGCTGTTTTGAATGGGTTTGACCACACAGGAGCATTCCTAAGAATGGAAGAAAACATTGGTTCCACCGGAGCATTTGTAGAGGCTTTCAAGTATGACACAGTGAGCAATTCCTTGAAGTTAAAATTCTCGGTTAATAAAGACGGAGTCGTTTCACTTGGCCAAGTAACAATTGATCCTGCAAGTATCGCTGGAGTAGGAAGGCTATACTTCGTTGGTGAGGATCTCAAGTTTGTTACACCTTCAGGAGTA
>DPSB01000423.1 GCA_003537495.1 Cytophagales bacterium
CGAGAAAAGAAACGCGAGGCAAAACAGATTTTCGATCAGGGAGTGGTGATGGAAGAAATCAACCTGCCCACCAACAACTCCTGGATACTTAAAAAGTATTTTCTGGAGATAGCAATACTCACCATTTGGGCCGATAAGCGTGTGGAGGATTCTGAGGTTGCATTCCTGAAAGACCTTTGCAAGTATCTCGGTTTTGCCGAAGAAGACCTGGATCATAGCATGCTCGCCATTGAGGGTTTTGTGTTAGAGCATTGGGAAAAACTAAACTACTTGCAAAACAAGCAAGATTTTAATCAGGTTAGCGAGCAGTTTATTCAACGCATGGCCAAAATAACCGGCAGCCATAAAAACCGCTTGCTAAAAGAAGTTCAGGAAAGCAAAGAGCTGATGGAGCTGCTGCGCAAAGCACGCGCACAAGAGTTAGATCAAGCAGAGAAGAACCGGATGCAGGAGTTGCTGGTAGCTACCCTAAAAATTATCCCATCTTTTGTAATTGTTTCGCTGCCGCAGAAGTTTCTTACACTGCCTATCCTCATGAAAATACTGCCGCAGGATTTCTTTGCCGAAGTAGCCTAATCTCAAGTTTAGCTTAATCTTTTAATTCTTCCGATTCCGGACTCTCCTTGCGGGGGATAAGAACTGAGAATACGATGGATAACGTAAGCGTTACCAGAATAATAACAAATGATATAGTGGGCGGCATATCAGATAGCACCTTCGGAATAAAATCGTAGTCCTTACCAATCTCCAATAACATCTTAGCGCCAATGAAGAACAGGATAATAGATAATCCTTTCTGTAAGAGATAGAACTTATCAATAATACCCGATAACAGGAAGAACATGGCCCGTAATCCCATTACGGCAAAAATGTTTGATGTGTAAATGATAAACTCGTTTGTGGTAATGGCAAAAGCTGCCGGAATAGAATCGACTGCAAAAATCAAGTCGGTGGTTTCAATTAATATAATTACAAGAAACAGCGGTGTAAACATCAGTTTACCATCCACACGTACCATAAACTTTCCGCCCATTTCATCTTTTGTGATGGGAAGATATTTGCGACAGAATTTTAGAATTGGATTTTTCTCTGGATCGATTTTTTCATCGCTGTCTTCAAAGTAAATTTTAATACCGGAATAGATCAGGAACACTCCGAAGATGTATAGAATCCAATGGAATTCGTGGATAAGAATGGCCCCAACAAAAATGAAGATACCGCGGAAAAATACGGCCCCTAAAATTCCCCAGAACAACACCTTATGAAAATACTCTTCCTTAACCTTGAAGTATTTTAGAATAAGCAGGATTACAAAGATGTTATCAACCGAAAGGGCATACTCGGTAAGATATGCCGAGAAGTATTCAAAAGCTCCGTTGGCACCACCGCTTTCAGAATCAAAAGCATAAATTAAATAACCGAATACTGTGCTGATAAAAACCCAGAAGATAGATTGGTATAAGGCAGATTTAGTTGAGATTTTATGCGCTGTCTTGTTAAAGATTCCGAGGTCGAGCAGCAGGAATACAAAGATCACAAGGCCGAAGACACCGAAGAGGAATGACTCATCACTCAGATCCAAGCCAAACAGATTAAAAGCCAACATTAAGCGGGTGGTTAGGGGTTAAAAAAGAGGTGATCATCGGTCCTAACGGGCAGGTAATCACCTCTTAATTGGGGCCAAAGCTACAAATTAATTCAAATTGAAAAAGTGCCTGATCTTTAATGCCTCCTTCACCGGAAAAGGAACCCCGAAAGGTTATTGGCATTTATTGCATCTGCCCTGAATAAGCAGGTTCATTTCCTTTACCGAAAAGCCTTTTGGCAATGCTACCTGCGGGATTGTAACCGATTCCAAACAATTGGTTTGGCCACACTTTTCGCACTTGAAATGTACGTGTTCGTGATGATGCTCATGGGTAGAACAAGGCTCGCTGCAAAGCGCGTATTTAAGACTTCCCTCATCATCCAGTACTTTATGAATTACGCCTTTGTCTAGAAAAGTTTTCAGCGTTCGGTAAACCGTTACCCGATCGAAAGATGTTGCAATTTCGTGTTCAATATCTGAGTACGAGAGCGCAAAACCATTTTTGAGAAAGAGCTCCAGAATTGCTTCGCGACTCGTGGTTGTTCTCAGTTGGTAGTCTTTCAGTATCTGGCCTCCGGGTTTCATTTTACATCCACCTGTAATTTGAGCAAGTTACTATAAATACCATTATCGCGGGCACTTAGTTCCGCATGGTTACCAGCCTCGGCAATTATACCTTCTTTAATTACCAGAATAGTATCTACTTTTCGGATGGTGCTTAAGCGATGCGCAATTACCAATGTAGTTCGGTTTTGCATTAGGTTTTCGAGTGCATCCTGTACAAGTTTTTCTGAATGGGCGTCCAGCGAACTGGTAGCTTCATCCAGAATAAGAATGGCCGGGTTACGTAAAATGGCCCGAGCAATCGCTACGCGTTGCCGTTGCCCACCCGAAAGTTTTACCCCGCGGTCGCCCACTACGGTATCAAGTCCATCCGGAAAACTTTCAATAAACTCCCAGGCATTTGCCTTACGGGCTGCGTCTGTTATTTCGGCTGCTGTTGCTCCTGGTTTACCGTAGGCAATGTTTTCGCGAATGGTACCACCAAATAAAATTACCTCTTGTGGCACCACACCAAGATTGCTTCTGTAGGCGTGCAAGTTGTAATTGGTCGCGATTAAATCATCTATCAAAATAGTCCCGGACGAAGGCTGATAGAATTGCAATAACAAATTAATGATGGTTGATTTACCCGAACCACTTGGGCCAACCAGTGCCACTTTTTCCCCAGGCTTTATAGATATGTTAAGGGCTTTCAGTACTTGCACATCGGGTCGTGTTGGGTAGGCAAACTGCACGTTATTAAACTCAATTTTTCCCTGAAGCTTAAGGACAGTTGAGGCTCCCGGTTTTTCATCGGCTGTTTCCAGGATTTCAATAATACGTTCAGAAGCACCAATAGATTTTTGTAACTGACTGTAGATATCGCCCAGGCCAGCAATAGAGCCACCAATAAAAACGGTGTAGATAATAAACGAGAAAAGCTCGCCCACTTGCACTTCGCCCTTTTGAACCATTAAGGCTCCGTACCATCCCACGGCCACAATACCACCAAACAGGGCAACAATGGTAAACGAAATAAATGCCCCGCGGTAGCGCGAAGCACGGATGGCCGTTTTAATAACATCAGTCAGTGAATTTTTATACCGATTGATTTCAAATACTTCGTTGGTAAATGCTTTTACTGCCATTACAGATTGTAGGGTTTCTTCTACCACTACGTTTGCATTTGCTAACTGATCTTGTGTCTTTTTAGAAAGCTTTCGAATGAATTTTCCAAAGAAAAGGGCGGCAATAATCAACACCGGAAAAGTGAGCAGCATGAATACGGTTAACTCCGGGTAGAGCACAATCAATAACGGAATACCAATAACCAGCATTAAAATCTGGCGCAGCAATTCGGCCAATGTAAATGTAAATGTGTCGTACAAAATACTTACATCCGAAGTAATGCGACTCATCAACTCACCTACTCTTCGGTTATCGTAAAAAGGTAAGGGCAGCCAGATCATTTTCGAATACAACTGTATGCGTAGATCGGCCAAAGCATGTTCGCTTACATAGGTAAATGTGTACACCCGAAGAAAGGAGAACACACCTTGAATCAGCAACACGGCTATCATTGTAAAGGCCACCTGATTAATGGAGTTGAAATAGAGATCCGTTTTGCCTTGCGCTACATCAAGTAGTTTACCGGATAGATAAGGAAAGGATAACAACACTCCGCTGGAAAGCGAGAGGGCCACAAGGCCGATAGCAAAAATCCATTTGTACGGCAGCACAAACCGAAACACGCCCAGAAAATTTTTTATCCCGGCTTTGTTAAGTGGTCGCTTTTCTCCTTCCTCGCGGTTACGTTTGGCCATTAATTTTACTTGATAATTTTCTTTCTAGAAGATTCCGGGAATAAAAACGCCATCAACGGAAAACGCGATTGTGTCGCTTAGAATCAGTTTTTGAACTCCGGTTAAACTATAACGGGCTAAAAGTGATTTGCCTGAGGCGTCATCAAACTCAAGCAAAAGATCCCGCCCGGTTCCATAAAGCGGATTGTCTTCGCGGTAGACCGATTCGATTTTATGAAGGCGACTAAACTCGTTTTGATAGTAAAACAAAACAAATTGAACCGGGGCCGTTTTTTCCAATGCTTCATACCTGCGGATAGTCAGATTACTGCGCGAATCTTTTTCGCCATCCGAAATCTTATACTGGCCTTTGAAGCCGGGCTTGTTGATAATGTCTAACTGTCGGAATACATCTAACTCTTTCGCCAATACAAGCGAGTCAACCTCAAACGTGATTTCTTCTATGGAGGAATCAAGCGATACCGTTTTAGTGAGTGTAGCTTTAGCAGCAAGCAACTCCTGTTGTTGCCGGTTTATCAAACTATCAAAATCGAAATAAGGCTTATCGTAAGCAACTTCCGATTGCTTACAACTCCATGGCAGTATTCCTAAAATCACTAAGAAAAAACTCCGCATCATCATGCTTAATCAATCAATACATTACCGCTCATTTCTTTTGGGATGGGTATGCCCATTAACGTAAGTATTGTGGGGGCCAGATCGCCAAGTTTGCCCGACTTTAATTTTCCCTTGTAGGTATCATCTACCAGAATAACCGGAACGAGATTAGTGGTGTGTGCGGTATTGGGCGTACCGTCTTCGTTTATCATCATATCGGCATTACCATGGTCGGCAATGATGATAATGGAATATCCGTTTTTGCGCGCGGCTTCTGTTACAGCTTCATTACATTGGTCAACTGTTTCGCAGGCTTTTACCGCAGCTTCAAAAACACCTGTGTGGCCCACCATATCGGGGTTGGCAAAATTGAGACAGATAAAGTCGGCCGATTTATTATTCAATTCCGGAATAATCTTGTCTTTAATGTCATTCGCACTCATTTCGGGTTGTAAATCGTATGTAGCAACTTTTGGCGATGGACACATAATACGTGCTTCGCCCGCAAATGCTTCTTCGCGGCCACCCGAAAAGAAGAATGTAACATGCGGATACTTTTCAGTTTCGGCAATCCGAATCTGCTTCTTGCCAGCTTTGGCCACAATTTCACCAAGCGTGTTTTCAAGATTGTCTTTATCGAAAATTACGTTAACACCTTTAAACGAATCGTCATAATTGGTGAGTGTGATGTAATGCAGGTTGAGCTTATACATGTTCTGCTCGTGAAAATCCTGCTGTGTAAGTGCCATCGTAATTTCGCGACCCCGATCGGTACGGAAGTTAAAGCACAACACTACATCGCCCTCTTGAATAGTCGCCAATGGTTTTTGATTTGCATCAACTACAACAATGGGTTTTATAAATTCATCGGTTACGTTAGCATCATACGATTTTGAAACAGCTTTCAAAACATCGGTTGTTGCCTCACCCGTACCATGCACCATCAGATCGTACGCAAGCTTAACCCGCTCCCAACGTTTGTCGCGATCCATCGCATAATAACGCCCGACAACACTGGCAATTTTACCGGTGGTTTTAGTAAGATGATTACTCAGATCGGTAAGATAGTTTAGTCCACCTTTCGGATCGGTATCACGGCCATCGGTAAAGGCATGAATGAATACATTCTTTAACCCATTGTTGTTGAGGATTGTGGTTATTCCTTTCAGATGTTCAAGATGCGAATGCACTCCACCATCCGATACCAAACCGATTAGATGAAATGATTTATTATTCTTTTTGGCATAGTTGATTGCCTCTACCAACACCGGGTTTGTATCAAGTTCTTTTTCTTCTACGGCTTTGTTAACCCGCACAAGATCCTGATATACTACACGGCCAGCACCAATGTTCATGTGCCCCACTTCGGAGTTACCCATTTGTCCGGCTGGTAACCCAACGGCCAAACCCGAAGCTTCCAATGTGCTGTGCGGATACTTTTTGTAGAGCGAATTGATGTATGGAGTTTTAGCACTATCAATAGCAGAGACCTTCGTGTTTTTGGCTATTCCCCAGCCATCCAGAATCATCAGCAATACTTTCTTGTTCATAAACAGGCAATTAAATTTTTGCGAGGCCAAATATACGAGGTCATTCACGTGATTTACCCTGATTTTATAAGGTTATAACACCAGAACGGGCAAAAACATTTGTTAGGCTTGCAATAGCCTATTACATATTTTTCGATACCGTATTAATGGCATAATTTTGGAACGAACCGAAGCGCTATGAACACGAAAAAGTGGGTTTACACGATTGTTTTACTGTTTGGAGTGCTTTCGCTGAAAGCGCAGGGCGATATTTTTGCGCCCATGCGCGATGCCCTGAAAGCCGGCAGTGCCAAAGAGCTGGTGAAGTATGTAAACCAATCCGTGGAAATAAACGTAGAGGGCGACATCAACACCTACAGCAAAGCCCAGGCTGAGTTTGTACTGCGCGACTTCTTTAAAAAATATCCGGTAACAGATTTCAGTATCTCGCACACAGGTTCTTCTAAAAGCGGATTGCAGTATGCTATTGGTACCTACAAGAGCAACGCCAATCAGCTTACTGTACTTATTCGCGTAAAGCAATCGGGTAACACGCATTTGATTCACGAAATCAGTTTTGTGAAAGAATAATGCAGCCAGCCTATCTTACTGAACAAGCAATTGAACAATTTATTCGGCTTGCATTGGCCGAGGACATTGGCGAAGGCGATCACTCTACCTTGGGCGCTGTGCCAGAATCAAAAATCAGTAAGGCAAACCTTTTGGTGAAAGATACGGGCATACTGGCTGGTGTGGCCATGGCACTAAAAATCTTTGGGGTTGTAGATAACACCTTGAAAGTATCTATCTATAAGAATGATGGCGACAGTATTGTAAAAGGCGATATCGCATTTACGGTAGAAGGAAAGGCACAATCTATTTTAATAGCCGAACGTTTGGTGCTTAACTGCATGCAGCGCATGAGTGGGATTGCAACGTATACTAATAAGCTTTGTAAACTGATTGAAGGCACATCTGCAAGATTGATGGATACCCGCAAAACCACACCTAACTTTCGTTTAATGGAAAAGTGGGCGGTGGCCATTGGTGGCGGAATGAATCATCGCTTTGCGTTGTACGATATGGTGATGTTAAAAGACAACCACATCGATATGGCCGGAGGTGTGCGTGCAGCAATTGAACAGGTTAAAGCGTATCTCAAGCATGCCAATAAATCACTTAAGATTGAAGTGGAGACCCGCACGTTGGCCGAAGTGGAGGAAGTATTGCAGGTGGGTGGAATAGATGTTATTATGCTGGATAACATGAGCACCGACCAAATGCGGCAAGCTGTAAAACTGATTGGCGGTCGATACAAAACCGAAGCCAGTGGTGGTATAACCGAAACAACATTACGGTCTGTGGCCGAATGCGGAGTGGATTACATTTCGGTTGGCGCATTAACCCATTCCGTTAAAAGTTTGGATTTGAGTTTGAAGGTGAGTACCTAACAGAGCTGATCAAGGCTTTTCCACAACAAAAGAATAGACAGCACTTCCGGCAACCCCATCTCTACTAATCCCCTGGACAACAACCTTAAATTCTCCATCCAAATCTGATGTATAAAAATCGATTGGGGTATCTTGAGTTTTGAGTTGAACGGATGGATTCCAATACAACAAAGAACGATGATCCGGAATTCGACTCTCCCTGGCGATTTGAGTTTCATACTGAGGCGAGAAAAACTCACGCCTTAATTGAAGACCTTCATAATTTATTGAGACAGACCGG
>DPSB01000580.1 GCA_003537495.1 Cytophagales bacterium
CTCAGGTGGCGCACACCTGGATAACGGCCTCTGACAAACTACAGCGCAGCATCAACAGGCTCACGGTTGCTGATTACCCGGAAACAAACTGGAAGGACGTTTTTTTCCACACACCCACGCTTCCAATGGAACTCGCAGATAGCCTGTGGCTGGGTTGGACTTCTTACCGTGATGCTACCCAGGACATCATCGAAAAAAACCTCGTCCACCACCAGCACTGGTATAAATTTCAGGAACGTGTTACCCAAACACGTGCGCGCCTTTTGGCTGGTCACACGGACACCGCTACCCGAAAATCGTGGGACTCCATCACCGCTGTTTTTTTTTGGTCGCGTAACGTCAAACCAGAAGATAACCCGCGCGTGAACCAACTCATCACCGTGATCAACAAACAATCCAGCGTGGCACCGGCAAGGCACATCAAGCAATTGCTCACAAGCGGAGATGCGATCCTGGTTGGCCAAGGGAAAATCGGTCAGCACAACCAGGTAAAATCAATGGAGTCTTTGTCTTCACCAGAACTCCGGAGCCTGCACCGGCAACTCACCATCCTCAAAGGGAGAGTGGATCAACAACTTTCTGCTGACCTTAATGTCATTGTCCAATGAGGCTGAAAGTATGGCTGATCGTGCTTACGTGGGCAGGTCTGGTAATCCTGGCAATCCAGTATTATAATCTATCCGCATGGCCTGACCTGGAGGAACTGGTATGGAACGAAATCACGTCCACCAGCCAGATCAATCAGGATACCGAAATAAAAATCAGGCATGACATTCAAGCCGTTATGCAGTACACAACCGGAGCTTACACGCCTGACTTGAGCCGTCTTCTCCCGGATCCACCACGAATTAAAAAAGCAAAAGCACTTGCCGGAAAATCATTACGCCTGACTGACTCACTCACCACATGGTTTGATCGCTTGCGTGCCGCACCCAATCAACTTGAACGCGATCACCTGCTGACCCGCATGCAAACAGTGTTAGCGGACACGCTGTTTGATCCCATCTTGAATAAAAGAATCAATCAGGTATTGATGTCTCTGAATAAACCCTCAACGATCAGCGACTATGCCCTTGCTGTACTGCATTTGGAGAACCAAAGGGCGCATGCATATGACGTCATGGAAGCTTACCTTGATTCACTGCAGGCAGCCCATGGGACGGCAGGCATCACACTGGGAGGTGCACCATCGGGCTCAATTGCCGCAGCAAAAATGGGACTCATCGCTTTTCATCCACCCACTACCATGGAATTGGAACAACGTTATCGCATTCAGGTAAAAATCAGCAAAGACCTCCAGGCGGATTTGGTAAAACAACTTTCCATAACGAATGGCATACAAGATTCAATTCTGGTCGGCGAAATTATGATCGTTCGGCTGCAGGGAGACAACTTCAAGATTACCCCGCTGGACGAAGAGGAGCAAGGCGTACTCGATGTCGGTTATACACAATGGGAGTTTGATGTAATGCCATTAAGTTCAGGTAACCAGAAACTGTTCGTGCGCGCAGGGATCGTGTATCACGTCCCAAATCTGGGTCCAACCAAAAAGTTTTTTCCGGTATATGAAAAGGAAATCAACATTGAAATCAGCTACGGAAAAAGAATCACGGCATTCATGACGCAGCGCTGGGAGTTTATTGTAAGTTCATTTGTGATACCAGGCATGATGTGGGCCTACACCCAGGTGCGTAAACGTAGAAGGCGCACTAATTTTTCAAGGAAAAAAAGAACCGATTCTCCGCAGGATCAAGCTCAATCAAAGGGTACGATGCTTCCATGACGTTGGCCATAACTGCGGATGTGCGTTTCTATTGTGAGGAAGGAGTAACAACTCGGATTCCACGGTTGTCAACTAGAAAGAGGATGTGAACAGTGGGATGGAACGCTTTACCAGAATTGAAACAGAAAGATGATCATACCTAGCCGCTTAGGTAGTCATGAAAAAAATCTATAACTTTTGATAGCTTTAAAAATAAGATAGATGCATGTTGTCACTTGCATCCGTGATTTACACAAATATTAAAATACTTAATCGATGAAAACACTTCTTGTTATTGTAATGATGAGTTTGGTGCAAAATGCTTTTTCTCAAAACTGTAAGCCTGTTGTAAGTGTAAGTGCATTTTCAAGTAAGAAAATTGTATGGAAGGCCCTCCAACTGGATGCGATAAACGTGGCTGTGAATTGTTTTGAGGCTTGCAAGTTCATGTTGGAGTCATCAGACTTCAGCATTAAATCCATTGGCGATAAAACTTTTGTCGTCCAACCAAGGAAGCAAGGAAAAGCAAAAATGAAAGTATTTAGTCTATGCCCCGATAATACGACCCTTTCGTTTAGTGACAGTGTGAAGATGGATGTGTCAGGTAAGCGAATAATTACCGAATTGAGTTATGACATAAACTGAGTAAATCCCCATGATGCTCGGTTTTTTTTATTGGGTGAAATGGCCGACTCATGCAGATTTGGTGTCCTGAGCAACAGTGGCGCGCTTCGAATACCCGCCACAAACAATCAGGTGACGTAAAAAAACATCGCTACCATGCTTTACAATATTTTATATGGAGATTCTCTTGGGCAGAGTTTGCTGAGGCAAAATTTGAAGGTGACATAATCGTTGTTAGAGAAGGACTTATTGGTTGGAGACTTATCAGGCAATAACCTGCAAGACTTCTGCCATTCAAAAGCAAAGCACATGGGGTTAACAGAAGCTGAGTATCACAACAAGGTTGTGAGTGAGTTTGAACAAATAATAAATGCGCCTGAAGATTCCGAATTCAATCTTTGGTCGAGTATGATCTATTCTGCCAGATAAATATGATGTTTGTTGGTTGACTTTCATAAAGTATGCGAAGAAGTTTGGAATTGCGAAAGTATTTACGGTTTCGGTGACACCCGATTAAAAAGTCTGTATGACAAAGTCATGCACTACCGCTAATAAATGTTTGCGCGAACGGTGGGTGATGTGTAAGCCATAAATTTTTTATTCTCAATTGCCACCGCACTGTTGTGTTTATTCCCTTGCATCTTAAATTTTTCACTCAAACAGTAGTGTTTGGCAAGACGCCTCCCCTTGAATTGCTCACCTACCGCGCAATTTTTGTTTTTGAAGCGGTTGTTGGCATTTTCGCGTTTTAAAAGCGCCTGTAACAAACATGAATGTGGGTGTGTTTCTCCCAAGTGGCATACACATTTACCTTGATGAAGTGGCCTGAAAATTTCAATACAACAATTCTCAACC
>DPSB01000058.1:0-2886 GCA_003537495.1 Cytophagales bacterium
CTTCAGAAACTCATTTAAGTTGATGATACTGTCTCTTACAGGAGTAATTTTTTTTGCCGGCATCTTAGCCGCAATTCCATTTTTCGATTATAAATCATTTAATCATTCCGTACTTAAACAAACTGTAGGCTATAATTATACGATTGATCTGCCAAATGCAGAAAGTTCTAAAGGCTACTTAAGGATGTCTTTAATTGAGGATCTATATATAGGTTATCCAAAAAAAGGGAATATTGATTCGGCTGTTGTAGTTGTAAAAAATAACTTAATTCCGCTGACTAAAAATAATTTATCTGAATGGTTAAAGAGATCAAAAAATAATTCAGGAGATTTTGGTAGTAGACCTTTGACAATTGCTTTTAGATGCGATAGAAACGTAAAAACTGGTGATGTTATAGCCATAATTGACTTGCTACGAGAAAATGATATTCGTCTATTGACTTTTATGACCGACCAGAGGAGGGGCTTAGACATGGTTCTTCGTCCAACTTTTCAGGAACTTACTCCTGATACTCCCGGTTGGCTTCCATCGTTGCGTGAAGAAAGTAATAAATTAAAATCAAAAAAAACACTCAAAATCAAATTAGTTAATAGCAGGTTCAGTGTAAATGACACATTGGAAACTGCTGCTGCTCTAGCTAAGAGAATTGAGTTCTTTACATTAAAGAACATTGGTAATTATCACATCGATATTGAAATAGATAAAGTATCTTCTTATCAAAGTTTTGTTCAACTTTATGACCTTATGTGCCAGTCCATTTATCTTAATAGAATGGAATTCGCTCGAAGGAATTTATCAAAAGAATATGATCCGTCAAAGAATTGGGATAGTTCGCTTCAAGATACATTATCACAGGTTTTTCCTTTAAACCTATGGTTATTAAATGAAAAAGAGCGCGTCTTTGTTCAAAAAAACATTGACTGATTGGAGGTTACCGGGCAACCTTCTTTGTGCCCATGTGGCAAAGAAAATTATAACCACACAGAGCTCCAGGTTACCCATTCATAGTCTTTTCTGAAATTTTATCTGAAAAAACTTTAGCTTTCTAAAAACAAAAAGACCATGCGCGCGCTCACGTTACTTTTATTATTCGTTACGCTTTGTTCGTTCGGGCAAACCGAAATGCCCAGCGAGGTTTATCCTCTAATTGTTCAATACGAGGCCGACCGTGGAAGTCTGGAGCGATTCTACTTTGTACAAGGCACACAGGAACGAAGAGATCGCCTCATCCAATTTTATAAAGACTACCTCACCCGCCTGCAACAATTGCCCTTCGAAAGTTTTTCTACCGGAGGCAAGGTAGATTACATTATGATGAAACGCATTTTTGAAAATGAACAGGGCCTGTTGGCACAAGAAGAAAAAGAAGCCACACAGGTAAGCAAGTTAACAGCCTATGCCAACCCGGTTTATGAAATAGAAAAGAAACGCAGGCGTGGTTTGCATTTGAAAAGCGATGAAGTGGCGCAGCAGTTAAACGATATTAAAAAAAGCGTTCAGGGTGCGATGCAAAAACTTCCGCAAGAACCAAACGTAACAGCCGCATTAGCTAATCGTGCTGCCAGCATCATCGGTGGCCAGCAAGCTGCATTGAAAAGTGTGTATGATTTTTATGATGGCTACGATCCGCAATTTACCTGGTGGGTAAAACGGCCTTATCAACAACTGGATAGTGTACTGACCAAATATGCCAATGCACTCAAAGCCAAAATTGATCCGGCTACACGCCCCAAAGATGATGGCAGTGGCATTATCGGCAACCCGATTGGCCGCGAGGAGTTGTTGCGGTTGCTGCAATTGGACATGATTCCGTATTCCCCTGAAGAATTGGTAAACATTGCCAACAAAGAATTTGCGTGGTGCGATACCGAGTTGTTAAAAGCCAGTCGCGAGATGGGCTTTGGCGATAACTGGAAAGCTGCACAGGAAAAAGTAAAGCAAGCCTACGTACCCGAAGGTTATCAACCCGAAGCCATGTTAAAGCTTTATGATGAATCCATTGCATTTCTAAAGAAAAACGATTTACTAACCATTCCGCCCATTGCTGAAGAAACATGGCGCATGCGCATGATGCCCCCGAGACAACAATTGATAAGCCCGTTCTTTTTAGGTGGCGAAGTGTTGCAGATTGCTTATCCTACCGATGTAATGGATCATGAAGCCAAGCTGATGAGTATGCGTGGCAACAACCCGCACTTCTCGCGTGCAACAGTACATCACGAATTGATTGCGGGCCATCACCTGCAAGGGTTTATGAATAATCGGCATAAAACATACCGCCATTACCGCACGCCATTTTGGACGGAAGGTTGGGCCTTGTATTGGGAATTGGTTTTATGGGATATGAATTTTCCGCGTGGCCCTGAAGATAAAATCGGGATGTTGTTCTGGCGCATGCACCGCTGTGCGCGAATTATTTTTTCACTCAACTATCATCTAGGCAAATGGACACCGCAACAGTGTATCGATTTTCTGGTTGACCGTGTAGGCTTTGAACGCGCCAATGCCGAAGCCGAAGTGCGCAGAAGTTTTACCGCCAACTACGGGCCTTTGTATCAATTGGCTTACATGACGGGCGGCTTTCAGTTTTATGCCTTAAAGAAAGAATTGGTTGACAGTGGTAAGATGACCTACAAACAATTTCACGATGCGGTGCTGCGCGAAAACAGTATGCCCGTAGAAATGGTACGCGCTATCTTAACCAACCAACCGCTTACGCGCGATTTTAAAACAAGCTGGAAGTTTTATAAGTAGAAGCTGTCTCAAAAATCCTTTAAAGGATGCTTGTCATGCCGGATTTATTCCGGCATCCCGATGTGAAGCTCGAGTTTTCGAGATCGCGGAATCCCGATAGCCATCGGGACGATGACAAAGTATTTTTGAGA
>DPSB01000058.1:3024-3149 GCA_003537495.1 Cytophagales bacterium
CGCTTACGCGCGATTTTAAAACGAGTTGGAAGTTTTATAAGTAACTGGAGTTACGCAAACAATCCCTCACTCTAATGATTCATCTGTCAGCGCAGTTACTGCGTTCCCTCTCCCCAGGGAGAGGG
>DPSB01000447.1 GCA_003537495.1 Cytophagales bacterium
TATGACGAATTCAAGAGCGGGCGCGGTGTAGTTTTTTATGGCGAGAAAGGTACGATGGTTATTCCCGGTGGCGATGATTATAAGGTTTACGAGTTAGGCAGCAAGCTGGTGAAAGAAGTGAAAACCGAAATTCAACAGGTGGACGCAACCAACACTATGGGCATGGGCGAAAAGTTAGACAGCTTGCATTTGAAAAATTTTATTGAAGCCGTGCAAGGCAAAGCAAAACATACTTCGCCTATAAGCGAAGGCCATAAGTCAACGTTGTTGCCGCAGTTGGGTAACATTGCCTGGCGCACCGGGCAAGCACTTAACTGCGATGCAGCTACCGGCAGAGTATTAAATAATAAAACAGCCAACAAACTCTGGAGCCGCGAGTATGAAAAGGGCTGGGAGATGAAGTTGTAATCCAGCAGAACAGGCGTCAAGATCGCAAAACGGTCGTATGCCTCAGATGCTCAATCGTAATTCTACAATCGAAAATCGTAAATGTTTATGTGGAGGCTTTCAATAAAATTCATTGCTTTAATTCTGGTAGTTGCCCACACGGGCTTTACTCAGACCAAAGAGAAATGGACAAAACTTTTTAATGGTAAAGATCTTACGGGTTGGAAGCTGGTGAACGGAACAGCCAGCTATGAAGTTAAAGATGGAATGATTGTAGGTACTTGTGTAAAAGATTCACCCAACTCATTTCTGGCAACTGAAAAAGAGTATGGTGATTTTATTCTGGAAGTACAGATAAAGATTGATGCCGGGATTAACTCGGGCATTCAATTCAGAAGTTTGCAACGCGAAGGCGATGGCCGGGTGCATGGTTACCAGATGGAAGTAGATCATCGGCCCGAACGCAGTTGGTCGGGTGGGATTTACGATGAGGCCCGCAGAGGGTGGTTATACCCGGTAGAACTTAATCCCTCTGCGAAAGCGGCTTACAAATGGGGCGAATGGAACATCTATCGTATCGAGTGCATCGGCAACACCATTCGTACATGGGTAAACGATGTGCCCATAGTTTACCTGGTGGATGATGCTTCGTTGAAAGGTTTGATTGGCTTACAGGTACATTCAGTTTATAATGCCGAAGGTGTAGGGAAGAAGACCTATTGGAAAAACATTCGCATTCAAACTGAAAATCTTACTCCGAGGTCAACCACCAATATTCCGGTTGTAAACCTTGTGCCGAATACTTTAACCGATCTCGAAAAGCAGCAAGGCTTTACTTTATTGTGGGATGGAGTAACAACTAACGGCTGGCGTGGGGCACACAAACAAAACTTTCCTGAAAAGGGATGGGAAATAAAAGACGGAGTACTATCGGTGTTGCCTTCTGGTGGTGCCGAAAGTACAAATGGTGGCGATATTATCACCAATGAAAAATATGGTGCATTTGAACTTACGTTCGATTTTAAGTTTGCCGAAGGCGCCAATAGCGGAGTAAAATATTTTGTAGATGAAAAATATTTGTCAACGGGTTCAGCTATCGGACTTGAATATCAGATTCTCGATGATGCGCGCCATCCGGATGCGAAAGAAGGTGTAGTGGGTAATCGTACGCTGGGTTCGCTGTATGACTTAATTCCATCATTAAAAATTCAAGACATACCACGAGTATGGAATGAAGGCCGCATTCGGGTTTACCCCGATGGCCGAATTGAACATTGGCTTAATGGAAGAAAGATTGTTGAATACCAACGTGGCACTCCAATTTTTTACGCGCTTGTAGCACGCAGCAAGTATAAAGACTGGGAAGGTTTTGGTATGGTACCTAAAGGCCATATCCTGCTGCAAGATCATGGCGATGCGGTTTCGTTTCGCAGTATTAAAATCCGCGAACTAAAGTAAGATGAAGCCAATTAAAACAGCAATACTATCCTATGGTATGTCGGGCGAAGTGTTTCATGCACCTTTACTTCATGCACACAATGGTTTTGAAGTCTCTACCATTGTACAACGTACAAAGGACACAGCCCAACAACATTATCCGGATTGTAAACTTGTGCGGTCGGTTGATGAAGCGATCAGCGATCCTTCCATTGAGCTGGTAATTGTTAATACACCCAACGAACTTCATTTTAATCAGGCATCGCGGGCTATACTGGCTGGTAAACATGTGGTGGTGGAAAAACCATTTACGGTTACAGTGCATGAAGCAGATCAATTGATTGAGTTGGCGAAAGAAAAAAATCGTGTTCTCACAGCTTTTCAAAACAGACGTTGGGATGGCGACTTCCTCACATTAAAACATGTTTTTGAAAAAGGTTGGGTGGGAAGAGTTGTTGAGTTCGAAGCGCATTACGATCGCTTTCGCAATTATGTAGAACCAAACACGTGGAAAGAAGAATCAGGAATAGGAAAGGGAATTTTATATAACCTTGGTTCGCACATGCTCGATCAGGTGTTGGTACTGTTTGGTATGCCTGAATCTATTGATGCACGGATTGGGATACAACGAACAAATGGCAAAGTGGATGACTTTTATGATTTGCGATTAAACTACACGGGTGTGAATGTAATTGTAAAGTCAAGTTACTTAGTTAGGGAACAAGGACCAAGATATCAATTGCATGGAACAGAAGGTTCGTTTGTTACCGCCTGCAATGTCGATCCGCAGGAACAGGCGTTGAAGGAAAAGAAGATTCCGGGTAGTGCCGGGTGGGGTACCATGCCTGAAGATACCTGGGGAAAGTTAAACACTACTTTAAAAGGTGAGCATGTTCAAAAAAGAATCGAAACAATACCGGGTAATTACCTTGGCTTTTATGATAATGTGTATGCTGCCATTCGAGAAAGCGCACCACTGGCTGTAAAACCGGAACAGGCCCGCGATATTATTAGGTTAATTGAAGCGGCTTATGAGAGTAGTAGGGAAAAGAAGGCAATAAAGCTTAGTGCTATGCAGTACCAGAACTATTGAATGCTCTTTGTGGCTTCGTGGTCTGTAATTGTACTTTCAAATTAGGAAACCATTCCTTACTTTTAATAGAACCAAATTTTGTGAGTATGAAAATTAATTATCTGTTGGGTGCGATGGGGATGGTTGCCCTGTTGGGAATTAGCGCGTGTGGAGATGATGATCCACCACCTAAATCTGGAATTTCATTTGAAGTGGAATCGTTTGAAGTATTTGAATCCGATGGAACAATAACTTCTTTTCATCCTGATTTACAGCTTCCTGGTACCACATCACGAGGTAAAGGGAAAGATTTGATTGTGAAGATTTTGTTAGACCGCCCATTAAGTGAGACTACTATTCTCCAATACTCTGTTTCAGGTACGGCAAGTCGCACAACTACGAGTAATGCAGTGAGTGATTATGCTCTTAAGGAAGGATTAAATACTATTATTGGAACCGACAAAATTACAATTGAAAAGGGAGCAACTGAAGCAAACTTTATCATTACAGTATATGAAGATTATGCCTTTGAGATTGATGACGATGATAACCTTTTTGAAACAGTTGTAATTACATTAAACTCTGTGGTATCGGGAAATGCTGAGTTGGGCGTTCAGAATGTTTACACTCTTAAGATCAAAGAAGATGATTCGGTTGTGTTTTTAGAGTGGGATGCGGGAGATGGCACGGAGGGAGATGTGGATATGGACTTGCTCTTGTTTTTTGATAATGTAGCTATCAGAGGATCAGCTTCTGAAGGGTCAGATTATGAAGCAATGGCTATACCGGCAGGTTTTCCTGCCGGAACGTATGGGTTGAGTTATCCGTATTATTCAGGAAGTTCTGATGATCTTGAATTTTATTCAGTCATGTTTACCACGACAGGTACGTTAAATGGCAATCAGTATGTATTCCCATCCGCAGATCCTCTGGTCTTTGTAGGCAACTATACTCTAGCTAATATTAATGAGTGGCATTTAACAAACAGCCCGCCACAAGTAGTACAGACATTGGTTAAGAATGGTATCAACTACACAAATATTTCAGCTATAAACGAACCTGCATCCGGTAGCCGTGTAGCAGATGCTGATATCAGATTTGAACGTTACAAAAATCTAAAGCTTAGCGATCTTAAGGAAAAATTGAACCAGTCAAGCCAGACATCGATTTTCCGAAAATAATTTTCAATACAATTTTTGGGATAAGAGAGGCTACTTTAATAGTAGCCTTTTTTATTGCTTGATCCATTTACGGTGAACGGTTCTTCCGGCTTGTTCAACAGAAATGATATACATGCCGGCCGGCAATTCGGATACATTAAGCGGATACTCCAACTGATCGGTTGATTTTTGAAGCGTGTTACTGTGGTGAACCTGACCGGTAATGCTTTGAAGTGCAATTTTAACCATACCTGTTTTAGAATTCTGAATCTGTACAGTTAATGCTTTACCTGGATTAGGGTAGAGCTTTATCTGAGATTCGATTGGTTCTTCTTCCACACCCACAACATCTCCACTCACAAATATGGTTGTGCTGGCCGTGTTGTTACAAAGATCAAGCCCTGAACCCGTAGTAATATATGTTGTGGTTTGTATAGGATTAACAATAAGTTGTGGCCCGGTGTAATTCACTACCGATCCATTGTCTGCATTCCAAACAAAAATACTGGCACCACGACCATTCAATATAACTTGTTGCCCGGGGTTAACCAATAAAGCAGAACTTGAAACCTGAACAGACGGTTTCATTCCCACAATAGGAGCAATGTCCATAGCAATGTTAGCTCCTAATTCAATGGTGTATGGAGTCCATACACCGGCTTGCGTTTTAAGCCATGAGGTTACACCAGTAGATTGACCGTTGGCCGATGAACGG
>DPSB01000448.1 GCA_003537495.1 Cytophagales bacterium
TTTATGTTGCCGAAGGTGATACCCGCAAACCGCTCTCGCAGGTAAAAGCAAAACTTACAGCACCTGGCACCGATCTTAATCTTACCGAGACAAAAGCCGGTACCTACTTTGCTCAAGTAAATAACAAAACTACCGGAATTGAACGCTACAAACTGTTAGTATCCAGTCAGGAGCATATACCCTACGCTTCTACTTATTTATTTGGACCTGGCATGAACACCGCCTTAACCGATACCATCTATCTGGACAAGATTGCCGTTAATTACAAGCGAACGTTAAATGTTTATTTTGGTCACGATAGTGATGTGCCTAAATCATTTGAGGATATTTTATACCTCGAACAAATTATGAAAACATCTTCATCAATTAAAGTGGAGATCAGTGGCCACACCGATAACCTTGGGTCGCATGCATACAATGTAGGGCTTAGTCAAAGAAGGGCACAAGCTGTAAAAAAACATCTTGTAAATGCTGGCATTGAAGAGAGCCGCATTACGGTAGTGGGTTATGGCCCAGACAAACCTATTACAGATAATAAGACCCGTGCTAATCGTCAGCTTAATCGCAGAACAGAATTTACCATCATTGAAAAATAATGAGTAAGCGCCTGCGCAAATGGTTGTTCAGGTTGGGTGTGTTTGTAATTATAATTGGCGGGGTATTTTTCTGTGTCGTTGGCCGTATTGACAGAACTACTTTATACGAACAAGCTTTCTACAACCGTATGATGGCTAAGCTGGATACACTCAAGCCAACCGTCTATCCTACTCAATCACTTTCAACTGCCTGGGGAAAAGTAAATATTACACCCGAATACCCCATGCCCATGGCGGGCTATCGGCCCAGACCGAAGTTTGAAAGTGTTCACGATTCATTATTCGTGCGTGCAATTGTTATTGATAACGGAAGTTCGGAAGCCATTTTGTTAAGTGCCGATCTACTCATCTTTCCACCCGCATTAAAAGCCGAACTTGAAAGTCAGTTGACTAAAGTGGATAAACCTACATTCATTTTTTACGGAGCCACTCATACTCACAATGGTTTGGGCGGCTGGCATCCGGCCTGGGCCGCACAATTTGCTGTCGGAGCTTACCACAATACCTGGATACAAACAACAGCAGCATCCCTTGCTACTCGAATAGATAGTATTCGAAGCGATCTGAAAGCTTCGCACTTATCGTATTGGCAAACTGATGCGCGGAGTTATGCAACTAACAGACTTAAACCTGGTAATCCTTATGATGGCGAATTGCGCGGAGTAAAATTTTCGCGGGCTGATAGCACACATGCGTACCTGATAACCTTTAGTGCGCATGCCACCAGCATTAATAAAAAAAGTACTGCTTTATCAGGTGATTATCCGGCAGCGTTGATTCAAAACATAGAACAAGTTGAAGACAACTTTGGAATGTTTATGGCCGGAATGGTGGGTAGCCATAAGTTGGCCGGCATTACGGAGACAGAATTTGATCGGGTTGAACAAGCTGGCAAACTTCTTGCCGAAAAAACATTACAAGCTCATACACAAGCATTACCTTATACGGACATAAAAACGGCTCATGCTCCAATTGAATACGGTGCTGCACAACTTCGTCTAAATAAAGATTATAAACTACGCAATTGGATATTTGCATCAGCGCTTGAACCGTTGCAAGGCGAACTTACCTGCTTACAACTTGGCAATGTTTTATTAATCGGAACACCCTGCGATTTTTCGGGCGAAGTTTTTGTGAATGAAAATTTAGAAGCCTACGCAAAGCAATTCAACAAACAACTAATCATAACCAGTTTTAATGGAAATTACACTGGCTACATTACCGAAGATGAACATTATGAAACCAGCCTGCGCGAGGAAGTAACTACTATGAATTGGGTTGGGCCTTACTTTGGCAAATACTATGCGGAAATGATTAAAACATTAATCGAGAAGTAGTCAATCCCGATAGGCTATCGAGATCAAATTCACAATAGCATGATTTTGTCAACCACCTTTTTTCAATTGTTATTTTGATTGTGAAGGCTTCCCACCCTGCTTTCCCCGAAAGGGTTTTCTCTTAAAATTCTTTTTGCCGCCACCACCTTTATTGTTTCGTGGTTCTTGTTTGCGGGTTTCCGGTGAATAAACCGGACCAACCCCTAACTCTGTTGGCAAGGTAATTTTTGGAACTTCTTTGCCAATCAGGCTTTCAATGCGAAAAAACTTACGTTGATCCAGATCATTAATGAAGGTAATAGCAGTGCCGGTAGTAGCGGCCCGTGCGGTGCGACCAATCCGGTGAATGTAATCTTCCGGATCGGGCGGCACATCGAAGTTGATCACCAGATCAATACCTTCAACATCAATTCCGCGCGAAAGCACGTCTGTACCGATTAACACATTCAGTTGTTTGTTTTTGAACTCGCGCAAAATATGTTCGCGTTCAATTTGTTCCAGATCGCTGTGTATCGACTTGGACTGAATACCGATTTTGTGCAGGTTACGATCTAACTTTTTTACATTCTCTTTGGTAGATGCAAAAATTATTACGCTGTGAAATGTTTTATCTTTCAACAGAAAATCAATCAGCTTTTCTTTCTGTTCATTAAATACAACATAGGCCTGTTGTAAAATGCCTTCGGCTGGTTTCGAAATGGCAATGTTAATTTCCTCCGGTTGAGTAAGAATGCGATTAGCCAGTGTGCGTATTTTTGGAGGCATGGTGGCCGAGAATAAAAGTGTTTGTCGCTTTTGCGGCAACTCTTTAATAATGCGCACAATGTCTTCATAAAAACCCATGTCTAGCATCCTGTCGGCTTCATCTAGTACCAGATGCTCAACCTGATCGAACTTAATCGTACCCATTGCCATTTGCGCAATCAACCGGCCCGGAGTAGCGATTATAATATCTACCCCACCTTCCATGGCTCGCTTTTGCTGATCCCAGATGGCACCATCGCCACCACCGTAAATCGGAATTGAACTCACACCCAGAAAGTATGAAAATCCTTCAATCTGTTGATCAATTTGTTGGGCCAGCTCGCGCGTGGGCGCAATGATTACTGTATTAAGCTTGCCACTTTGTTTGCTGACAATATTGTGTAGAATAGGAAGTACATAGGCTGCAGTTTTACCGGTACCAGTTTGTGCGCAGGCAATCAAATCTTTTTTACTGAGGATAACCGGTATAGCTTGCTCTTGTATGGGGGTAGCTTTCGAAAAGCCCATGGCATCTAACCCGTCAAGCAATCGGGCATGAAAACCAAACTCATGAAATGTCAAGTGTTGAAGTTTAAAAAATGAAACATAGTGCAAGGTACAATAAGTTGGGGAAACATAGCGTGGTACTTCAGGGTTACAAGCCGACAGACTTCAGGCTTGCGGCATTGGCTAAGAATATCATTCGAAATAAATTATCTTAACAGCGGCTTTCAAACGTCATGACCAACCCGAATTTTTATACCCATCCGATTACGGTTTCAGCAGGCGACATTGATGTAATGGGCCATGTAAACAATGTAGTTTACCTGCGCTATGTACAAGAAGCTGCTACGGCACATTGGCAAGCTCTGGCTGATGTAAAACTTCAAACTGCTGTACTTTGGGTAGTACTTCGCCATGAGATTGATTACCTCGCTCCTGCTTTTGCTGGCGAAACATTGCAGGCTAAAACCTGGGTAGGTGAAACGGGTGGTGTTAAATCAGTTCGCTTTGTAGAGATTACGAATGCTTCTGGCAAAATATTAGCTAAAGCCCGTACGGTTTGGTGTATGCTGGATGCGCATACATTAAAACCAAAACGGATTGAATCTGGTATAATGGAACCGTTTATGTAGTTGAAACTTCATTCCATGCACTTCAACTTTCATTGAACTACA
>DPSB01000446.1 GCA_003537495.1 Cytophagales bacterium
TCGAAAACTCCCTTCTCAGTTTTGGCAGGTGGCAGTAAAAGCTTATTACTATAACTGTAATAAAAAATTGTATTTACTCCGTGTGTCAACACGCTGATGTAAATTTTGATGTAATTTTTTTTGAAAGAAATCTTCGATTTTATTGCATAAACGCAGCATTGAAAAAAATGAGTTGTACAAAAGGCTGGGCTTTGTTTTATTTTACATTATGTGAAATCAATTGTGCGCGAACCGATATTCTGGAACGCACATATAGTTGTGTCTTACCATGGAGGAAGTTCAGTTTCACAAAATGATAGACTTAATGCTGGAGGGCGTTCAAGTGTTGGATGCAGACTGGCGTTATGTGTATGCAAACGATGCAGCCGTTCGGCAAAGTCAATACAATCGTGATCAACTACTCGGATTCACTATGCCCGAACGTTACCCCGGTGTGGAGAAGACTGAATTATTTAAGGCAATGCAACGGTGCATGACTCAACGCATCGAAGAGAAATTTGAAAATGAATTTGAGTTTCCGGATGGATCAAAAGGACACTTTAGTTTGCGAATACTCCCAGTGTCGGAAGGAATTGCGATCCTCTCAGTAGACCGGTCTGAGTACCATCAGGCGGAAGAAAAATTTCTGAAAGCGTATCGCCTTTATAAGTTCATCAGTGCCATCAATCAAAGCATCGTCCACCTTACCGATGAACAAGCCATGCTCGACAATGCTTGTAAAGTTGCTGTGGAGATCGGATTGTTTCGTATGGCCTGGATCACGCGTCTGGATGACAGGGGCTTTGTTCAACAAGTAGCCTTTCACACCACGGATAATATTCCTGCATCACCTCAAGCTACGGCACGTCTTCATATCTCAGATGAACAATTACAAAACACACCAACGGGCCGTACACTCGTTTCGGGTCAGGTTACGGTGAGTAATAATGTGCTGGAAGATACTAGTATGCAACGCTGGCATCGAGATCTGGAATCTGCCGGTGTGCGGTCTATGGTAACATTACCCATTAAAAAATATGGCGTTGTGGTTGGCTCTATGGGATTTTTATCCAGTAAACTGAATTTTTTTGATAGTCAGGAACTTTCCTTGTTACAGGAAGCAGCCAGTGATATTGCTTTCGCGATGCAAAACTTTGATCTCGCTAACCAACATCGTAAGATGGAAGACCAGATCAAAGAAAGTGAATTACGGTTCCGCTCACTTATTGAAAAAAGTGCAGATGTAAAAATGCTCACAACCGCAGCAGGGCATCACCTCTATGCAAGCCCCGCTGCTACATCTATCCTGGGCTACCAATGGGCAGAACTTCAAACACTAACCGTCTTTGATCTTATTCATCCGGAAGATCAGGATGACTTTCGAAGTAAGCGTCAAGCCATACTCCAAAAGCCAGGTGGTTATTTTCCATTTCTACATAGAAGAAAACATCAATCTGGAAAATGGATTTGGGTGGAAGGGGTGGCAACGAATATGCTTCACGAACCTGCCGTCAATGCGATAGTATCTAATTTTGTAGATGTTTCACAAAAGAAAAAATCAGAACAACAACGGGAGTTTGATCGCACTAACACCAACGCACTCATCAACAACACCACAGACCTGATGTGGAGTGTGGATCATCGCTACAACCTCATTACTGCCAATGAGCCTTTTCAACAAATGCTCATCAAGTCTGGTGGATTGCGTATTCAAAGTGGAGAAAGTGTATTTCAGAGTTCGCAATCAGAAGAACAAACCAATCGCTTTAAAGCCGCCTATCAAAAAGCATTCTCCGGTCGTACATTCACCCAACTGGAATATGGCACCTATCCCTCAGAGTACTGGCTTGAAGTTTCCTATAGCCCCATTCAACAAGATGGAGAAGTTATCGGTGCCGCTTGCCATTCAAGAGATGTGACGGAACGAAAAAAGGCAGAAAATCATTTGCAGCAAACCTTAAAGGAAGTGCTCGACTATAAATATGCCCTCGATGTTTCTTCCATCGTGGCCATCACGGATCGCACAGGAAAAATCACCTATGTAAATGATAACTTTTGCAGGATATCAAGATTCTCCCGACATGAACTTATCGGACAAGATCATCGTGTTGTAAACTCCAAAACGCATCCCAAGGAATTTTTCCACACCATGTGGAGTACCATTGCTCGCGGTGATGTGTGGAAAGGAGAAATTCGAAACAAAGCAAAAGATGGAAGTTACTATTGGGTTGACACCACTATCATTCCGTTCGTTGATCAACACAAAAAGCCATACCAGTTCATGGCCATTCGGCATGACATCACTTCGCGCAAGCAAGCTCTGGAAGAGCTTACGCAGAATAATGAAGTTCTACACGCTACCAACAGTGAACTTGATCGCTTTGTATATAGCGTTTCGCATGATTTGAGATCACCGCTAAGTTCAGTATTGGGCCTGCTTACTTTTGTCGAGATGGAGTCGAAAGAATCGCAGATTATCCAGTACGCAAGCATGATGCGTACTTCCATCGAAAGGTTAGATAACTTTATTCGAAATATCCTCAACTATTCCCGCAATAACCGGCTGGAACCGGAGTACCAACACGTTAATGTTTCGCAAGCCATTACGGAAATTATCACCGTACTTCAGCCGGGGATAGCCTCAGGTGCAATAGAAATTGACATGCAGGTTGATGAACATTGTCCGTTCTTCACAGACAAACAACGGTTGTCAATCGTGCTGGAAAATATTCTGGCTAACTCAATCAAGTTTTATGATGAAGAAAAAGAACATCGCTTTATCCGCATCAGGGGATTTAACGATGAATCTGCTTTGCATCTCACCATCGAAGATAATGGCATCGGTATTTCTGCGGAGTATCATGAGAAAATATTCAACATGTTCTTTCGGCTTGATGGCAAGCAGGCCGGTACAGGTCTGGGCCTTTACATTGTACAGGAGACTATAAAAAAATTGGCAGGCAACATCACACTTCAATCTCAACTTGGCAAAGGCACAATCTTTAGTATCAGTATGAAAAACTTTTCGGCAAACTAACTCCGGTTGGAGATTTAAACCAGTTTAGTATCGGATTACCCCTAATGCGTTATTCCCCGCAATTACAATCCAGCTTCCCGTTCTTGCCTTGCGCACAACATGAAAACCTTTTTCATCTGATAAAAGAATCCATTGTTTACCACCATCTGCCGAGTATTCAGTTCCGGTTGGGCCTGTTGTGATGTATTGATTCGAATAAAGATATTCCACACATTCACGATACCCGCTCGGTACACGTTCAGCTTCCCTCCATGTTTTGCCATCATCCGAAGTATAAAACGAATTTTTTATTCTTAAAGAATCCATAACAAAATCGCCACCCACTACTACACCCCATTTCTTTTTAAACGCTACTGAAAAAATACCTGTACTCTCTTTTCCTTGTTGTACGGGTGGGCTTGAAGTACGCCAGGTTTTACCCCGATTATCAGAGATAAACAATCTTGAAGTTTTACCTCCGGTAGCAATCACTAATCTTTTTTTATCATAACACCGAATGCCTGTTCCACTTGCTGCGAAGGAAGCTTCACCTTCATTAAGGGTTGGTCGCGTTTCTAATGCAGGTTCTGTCCATGTTTTACCACCATCGTTAGTGAAGAGCAGAAACATCCGACCTTCTATAGGATCACCATACATAACACCTTCAAGGTTATTCCAGAAATCTACACCATCTAAAAAAATTGCAGCTTCTGTATTGGTGTAAACAGATTGCCAGCTTTTGCCGCCATTGGTTGTGCGTAAGATATAAGCGGGCGACCCCGCATTTGCAATAAGTGCTGTTGAATCGTTGAACGCATAAAGCGACCGGAAGTCCAACGCTTCGTAATCCGGTACTTGATTAAACTCCCAATGTAAACCACGATTTGTTGTGCGCCCAACCCAACCTTTGCTGCCGCTTACCCAGGCTATAGAATCGTTTACAACCGAGAGACCTCTGAAAGACGAACGCACTGCTGGTAATAGCGGATATTTTTCAATGGATTGTGCGAACCCTGCTAATGAAATAAGGAGGAACAAAAGTATAGTTAAAGCTTGGCACCGCTTCATATCTGATTTTTAGGAATTTATTTACATAGATAGTAACTATCTTGAATTAAATCCCGTTGCAGGTGCTTATATGAAAATTATTACACCTCTTTTTTTAGCTGCGTTATTGTTTTTTTCTTCATGTCAGGATGATGAAGTTCTTCCGGCTGAAGCCAAAGCAAAGCTATTAGCCGGAAATCCAGGCGCTAGCAAAACCTGGAAATTGATCAACGGAACAATTCAAGTGAACGGACTTGATGTAGTGGAACGCGATATTGACCCCTGCCAATTGGACGATCTTTTTAAATTTACCAATAATGGAGATCAAACTTATGAGCTACGAGGTAGTTTTTTAAAGTGCAATGAAGACGATGATGAACTTTTGGAAACCGGAAACTGGGCGTTTACGCTGGATGGTTCGATGGTAATTATTTTAAGTGACAAGACCTCTTTCACCGGACTATTCAATTATTGGAATATGCCTTTTCCTGCTGAAGTAATATCTTTAACTGAAACTGATTT
>DPSB01000246.1:0-2175 GCA_003537495.1 Cytophagales bacterium
TTTCATTGAACAATCCCGAAAATTTTGCGCGACTGGTAGAAGAACTCGAAGGCTTTACCGATCAGGGAATAGATCCGCGCGGTAAGCCACCCGTAGCATTAGATAACTCACCTTACGGAAAAGAATTAAACTGGATTTTGGGTCTTGAAGATAAATCGCAGGATTATGCGGAGCGATTGTATCAGGTTTATCAAAATGCACCCCTTTCCAATGTAACCTATCCTGAAAATTATCCCTTCAATGCCCCGCGCGGTAGCATGCGCAATGGATTAACTCCGCAGCTTCAACTAATTGCACGCTTGCTGGATGGTAGCGGTGCCGGACAAGGTGTAAAAACAAAAGTGTTCCTCGTTAAACTTGGTGGTTTCGATACCCATGCCGAACAGGTGGAAAGCTACGACCCAACTATGGGGCAACATGCTGCGCTTATGTATCATATCGCTTCCGCGATGAAAGCGTTTCAGGAAGATTTGAAAGCGCGTGGCCTTGAAGATAGAGTATTAACAGTAACCACTTCTGAATTTGGCAGACGCGTTCGTGCAAACGGAAGCTATGGTACCGATCATGGTACCGGAGCACCCGTAATGATTTTTGGTAAGGGAGTGCAGCCTGGTGTAGTGGGCAAAGTTCCGGATATGAATTTGCAAAATGTGGAGATGCAATACGACTACCGCCAGATTTATGCCAACCTGTTACGCGATTGGATGCTTGTAGATGAACTTAAGATCAAAGACGATATTTTCTATCAAAACTTTATAAATGGAGATAATGAAGATGGCACTGGTGTTTACCAACCATTACCCCTCGCACAACAAGTTATCTCAGGTGTAACCGATAACTTTATCAGCAGCCGTTTTAATCTGGAGGACTGTTACCCCAATCCAGCCAACGAAATCACTACCATTAAGTTTACGATCAACGCCACACAAATGGTTTACCTGAACCTGAAAGATTTACAAGGGCGAAACTTAAAAACGCTTTTAGCAGAAGAGAAAGCAGCCGGCACGCACGAAGTTGCCGTAAATGTTACTTCTTTGCCTCCGGGCACGTATTTTTATCAATTAAAAACCGGCTTCCTTCAGGAAACCAAAAAACTAATCGTTATCCGATAGCCCTATGAAGATTCTATCGCTTGCACTGGCCCTACTCATAAGTACCGCTTGCCTGGGTCAGTTCAAAAAGAAAGGCAACAACACCCTTCCCAAACCAAAACCTACGCAACAAAACAAGTTTCTGGAGAAACAATGGTGGCTCGGCTTTAAAGCCGGAACCAATCTGGCTCAGGCTAAGCCAATCAAATCATACACGGTAATGGTGCCAACAAACTATTCGGAACAACTCAATGCAAAATCGTACGATTCGTTTTTGAAAACCGGAAGTCAGGCAACCTTAGAAGCTACGTTTTACTATAAAGGCTTCTCGTTTAGTGTGCAGCCTACTTATCGGCACACACGTTTTACTTACTTCAATCAGTACAGGTGGTACAACAACGAGAACAGCGCAGAAACATTGGAGTTGCGTTACGATCAGGAGCAAAAACTTGACTTTGCAGATTTTCCGTTTTTTATAAAGTACGATATTTTACGCGATAAACTTCGCCCCTATGTGCAGGTGGGTATTATGTACTCGATGTTGATTAATGCCAACAAAGCTGTAAAAATTTCCGGTACCGATTATGCATCGGGTGGTACAAATCAATTTGCCAACGAAACTATTATTGTTGGTGCAAAAGATTTGTTTGAGAATTACTGGAGCCTTGCAGCCGGAGTAGGATTGGATTATAACCTCGGCAATGTACGCGTTGTACTGGAAGGCACGTACTTAAAAGGCATGAGCAACATTACCAATACCAAAAACCGGTTTGGTAACGACAGGTTAGCCGGAATTGGCGATGCACAAGATGATCTTGACCTCAATAACATCGTTATCTCGGCTGGAGTATTATTCCCGATGCGTTTCCTGAGCAGTAGTTTCAAAACTTTAGATCGTTAAAACATGCGTTACCTCTTTATACTTGCACTGATAGTATTGTTTGGTTGTTCAAACGACTCAGATCCGGCTGCGGACAAAGCCAGCTTTACCCGTATTTACGATAACAATAAGTTTAATGCAGCCTATAACCCTATTGATATTAAACAAACAACCGATGGCGGCTATTTGATTTTAGGTAGTCGC
>DPSB01000246.1:2432-4445 GCA_003537495.1 Cytophagales bacterium
GTCGCAGATTAGATACTTCCCTCTTTCCTGGTATTTACCTCCTTAAAGTTGATGAATTTGGTGGCCTGATATCGGAAGAAGAGATTAGTGATGAGTTGGTGGCTCCAATCGGGCCGTTGATGCAACACACCGATGGTGGTTATTATTTCTTCTGCATGCTTGATGTTGTATTACAAACGCAATTGATCCGCGTGGATGCGGATGGAACAGTAGCAGACCCTGTTGGAGTTGGAAACTCTTATCCGGCAGCAGCCGCTCAAGATGGTAACAACTTTTTATTACTAAGTTATAATCATGTAGATAAAGAAAGTGTGGTGTCGGTAGTGAGTACTGGCGGTGCCGTAAGTTCTTCTAAAGAGTTTTCGATTGGTGCCGGTGATGCCGTAGAAGAGCCAATCATCAATCAGTTTCTGCAAACCAGTAGAAAGTTACCTTTTCTGGTGGGTAAAGTCGGTAGTGGTTATTACTTCAATGGATTTTATAATTATACTTTGTCATTGTCCTTTACCAATCTGGTTGCTGATGAGCCTCAGGGTATCGTTCAAGGGCAGCAAGATGATGGCGGTATAAGTCAGGCAGTGCCTTTAGATGGTGGAAAGTTTGCATTGGCGCGATTTAACTTTGGTGATAATTATTTTCTGCCATCGGCTACCATTAACAGCGCAGGTATTAGTTCAAGTTCCGAATTAAATGGCAATCCTATGCCCGAATTAGCACCTAACGCTAAAGTTGCTATTCTTCGTACAACTATAGATGCACGCAAAGTGGTTCTATACGCAAGCGATACCCGCAGCAAACAGATTGCATTGTTTGGGTATGATGAAGCTACCGGTGCATTAGTAGGTAGTAAATACCTGGGCTTTTCTAACCCTTTCGAAATTGCTTCCTTAACTGCTACGGCCGATGGTGGTCTGATTGTATGTGGTACCACCTATGTGGCCGGACGGTTTACACGCATCTGCTTATTCAAACTTTCGCAGGAAGAATTAACAGAAGCGTTCAAAGGATTTTAATAATTCATTCGTTTTTTCTTCCTTGGTCATAATTTAGATTATGATCTCCATAGAAGAATACAAAGACATTAAGCCTTTCACCACCTTTGGTGTACCCGTTATTGCGCGTTATTTCAGTTCTATTTCATCCCTTGAGGCATTACAGCAACTTATTCAGCACCCCATCTATCAAAACAACTCGCGTTTTATATTGGGTGGTGGCAGCAATGTGCTCTTTACAAGCGATTATAACGGGCTTGTTATCCAAAATTTATTAAAAGGTATCAACATCAGGCAAGAATCAGACACTTCTATTGATCTAGAAGTAATGGCAGGCGAAAATTGGCACAACCTGGTGATGTATTGTGTGCAACATAACTGGGGTGGTATTGAAAATCTTTCGCTTATACCGGGCACTGTAGGTGCTGCACCTATTCAAAACATTGGTGCATATGGAGTAGAAGTAAAAGAAGTGATCAAATCTGTTACCGGTATTGATCTTAAAACAGGTTTGTTCAGAACGTTTCTTAATCATGAATGTGCGTTTGAATACCGCGACAGCATCTTTAAGAGTATACTAAAAGAAAAATTTTTTATTTCAAGTGTTACTTTAACTCTCACTAAAAAAACACATCGCATAAACACAAGCTATGGTGCTATTAACGATGTATTAAAACAACAACGCATTACAACACCAACTATACAACAAGTAAGTAATGCTGTTATACAAATACGTAGCAGTAAACTACCTGATCCAACTATAATTGGTAATGCCGGAAGCTTTTTTAAGAACCCAACTATATCACTTGCGCACTATGAACTGTTACAAAAATCATTTTCGGAAATACCAGGTTATCATTCTGTAAATCAAGAAGTTAAAGTACCTGCAGGTTGGTTGATTGAACAATGCGGATGGAAAGGAAAACGCATTGGCGATGTAGGTGTGCATACACAACAAGCATTGGTGTTAGTGAACTACGCACATGGTAGTGGTAAAGAAATTTTTTCGCTTGCATCAAAC
>DPSB01000075.1 GCA_003537495.1 Cytophagales bacterium
AAAATTTATTATTTAGGAAGAACATCCTTACAACAGGGTGAAGTAAAAAATACTTCGATTACAACATTGTCCGGAATTTTGTTTGCCTCAACTTATCCGAAAATCAATGAAGTAACTAGTAATCAAATCAAGTTGGCCCTTAAAACAACAATAGCAGGCACAGCCTATTTTGTTGCACTTCCTTACAATAGTCCGTCTCCCACAGCTACCCAGGTAGCAGCCAAACAGGATGCCAGTGGCACCTCAACCACATTGGGATCTTCTGATATTCTAACGGCCAATACAGAACTTATAACAGCTGTCACAGGCTTGAATCCACAAACCTTATATGATATTTATGTTACTGCGAAAGATGCCGAAGGCTTATTTACTGAAGTATATAAGCTGGAGATAGAAACAATTACCAACACGCGTGAAAAAATAGCTGTTAATGTCTTCCCTAACCCGGTTGTCAATCTGATAACTATTGAAAACAACACCAACACCATCCTTAATATCCGGATTATAGATATCCTTGGCCGAGAACTGTACAGCGAATCGAGTGTGGCACATCGCAATGAAATTGATGCTCGACCCTGGCGATCCGGTTTATATTTTCTAGAGATAAAAAACCTTAATGGAATTAAACTAGTGAAACTGTTTAAAGATTAAACCTTATCTAAAAAAGAACCGCAACCATTGTGTTTGCACAATTGTTAATTTTTCATCGTGTACACAACTAAAGCTAGTGGAAACCAACCCCAATAATTATTAAAATGAAATTCCAATGTATTCTCTTTCTAACACTTATCTCGTGCTCATGCTATACTCACGCTCAAGAACTTTTAAAAGATACCAAAACCAACAAGTTTGGATTTACCGATGAGAATGGGGAGTGGGTAATTCAACCTCAGTTTGAAGAAGGCGAAGATTTTTTTGATTATGATTTTACGTTCGTAAAAAAAGGTGGCAAGTGGGGACTTATCAATCGCAAAGGAGAAACCGTGCTGTCGTTTGCTTATGATAAGCCTGGATACCCGGAATACGATGACAATCTGATACCCATAGCAAAAAACAAAAAGCATGGGCTAGTAAATAAAAATACAGGCATTGAAAGTATTGCTTGTGTGTATGATCAGAAACTTATCTTTCAGGAAAATTTCTATTGGACTGACACCATGTTGCTGTTGGCCATAAAAGAAAACAAAGCCGGACTTATTGATGCGTCAGGAAAAGTAATCATCAACTTTTTGTATGACGCATATGAGCGAGAACCATTTACTGCAATAGAAACGGTTTTAAAAGCTGGCGTGATACTAACTACCCAGAATAAAAAAAGCGGCATAATTGATAATCAAGGTAACATTTTGGTTCCCTTTAAATATGATGAAGTAAGTGTGCGCGAATATCCAGACACACTGTTGTTCGACATTGCTTCCAAAAAGAAGTTTGGGGTTTATTCAGCGATAGATAAAAAAGAGCTAGCACCACCCTTTTATGATGAGAGAATCTTCTTTGAAGATAATGGATATGCTGTTGTAAGTCGCAAGAAAAAATACGGTGTAATTGACCGCACCGGAAAAGAAGTGGTTCCTTGCACCCTTACCATGGCCACAGCCTTAGAGGAAATGGATAAACTTCCATCAAATAACAATTGACATGAGGTTGAATTATTTTATTCTTCTTTTCATACTGGTCCTTGCTTGCAAAGCTCCGCAAGAAAAGAAAACAGATGTAAGCATGCTTACCCAACAGGTTATTGGAAGTTACGAAGCATCCTTGCCATGCGAAAGTTGCGTCAGCATTGAGTATCAGTTGGAACTTGAATCGGATTCATTATTTATTGAACACATCACATTTCTGGGCGACCCTAACGGAAATTACGAGGTACACGGCAAGTGGTATGCCGAGGTTGATTCCACGCTTACACTAAACCCCGGTCGGTTAGCGTACAAGATAAAAGTAAATGCCAACGGAACTTTAACTATTACCGATGCCATTGAAAATCATTTGGAAAAACAACCGGCTGTGCTTACACGAACCGGAACTTCAACAACAGATCAATCTGTTTTACTGAACGACATCTGGGTGCTGGAAGCTATCGACAATATTGAAATTTCAGATGCTGATTACACCCGTGAACGTCCGCAATTGGAGTTTCATAAAGTGGATGGAAAAGTACTAGGTACCACCGGTTGCAACAGACTTAACGGAACGTACACAACCACGGGAAATAATATTGCATTCGGGCCATTACTTACTACCAAAATGGCTTGCCCCGGTAAGGGTGAAGCTCAATTTGTTCAGGTCTTAAATGAAGTGTCTTCCTTCAAGATCGTAAATCTGAAGTTGTATCTGTTTTCAGGAAGCACCGAAAAACTCAGATTTAAAAAAGTGGATTAATCACTTGGTGTAAGCAAACACTACCCGCTCAATAATATCGCAGCACTCATGGATCTGTTCTTCAGTTATCACCAACGGTGGTGCCAACCTGATAATGTTGCCATGTGTTGGTTTGGCAAGCAATCCATGCGCAGCAAATTGCACACATAGATTCAATGCGGTTTCGCTTTCAGGCGAATCGTTAATTACAATGGCATTCAGTAAGCCTTTGCCGCGAACCAAACTTATCAAATCAGATTTTCCAATTAACATGCGCATGCGGTCGCGAAATACTTCGCCAAGGCGTGCCGCATTCTCAATCAGATTTTCATCGTTAACTACTTGCAAAGCTGCAACTACAACCGCAGCAGCCAAAGGGTTGCCACCAAAGGTAGAGCCGTGTTCACCCGGTTTTATCACCAACATAATGTCATCATCAGCCAATACAACCGATACGGGTAACACGCCACCCGAAAGTGCTTTACCGAGAATCAAAATATCTGGATTGATCTTATGCCAACGCGAAAGCGCACGAATTCCGTGATC
>DPSB01000644.1:0-3217 GCA_003537495.1 Cytophagales bacterium
ATTACGCTTGATGCCGGCTGGAGTACAGACTATGCAGCTCAACTCTGTCAATACGCAGCCACCAAAAACGTAAAAGTATTCCTGTGGGATTTCATAAACCTTCCGGTGATGAATTCGAATCGACTGGCACAACTAAAAGCGCTGGGTGCGGCCGGTGTAAAAATTGATCTCATCGAACGAGATGATCAGATCGCCAATAACTGGGTTGAACTAATTGCACAACGATGTGCCGAGTTGGGATTGATGGTTATTTTTCATGGTGTGGGTAAACCAACCGGGTTAGAGCGAACCTATCCTAATATCGTAAACTTTGAAGCCGTTCGTGGCGCAGAATGTTTAAAGTGGGATCAAACCGCCAATCCGGATTATCATCTTGAATTTCCATTTATAAGAATGTTGGCAGGCCCATTAGATTATACACCTGGCTCCATGCGCAATGTGCACGTGTCGCAGTTTTCGCCTACACCCACCGGTATTCCTATGTCTATGGGAACCCGCTCGCATGAATTGGCGATGTACATTTTATTCGATCAGCCTTTAGGTTACCTGTGCGATTCACCCACGGAGTACCGGAAGTTCCCGGAAGTAATGGGCTTTCTTTCCAAAGTACCTACTTCGTGGGATGAAACCATTCCACTGTCAGCTAAGGTGGGAGAGCATGCCGTATTGGCCAAACGAAAGGGAGAAGAATGGTATGTAGCCGCCATGACTAATTCACAAGCCAGGCAGGTAGAGATTGATTTCTCTTTTTTACCTGAAGGTGACTACTTCGCAGAAGTGCTTCGCGACAATGAGTTCTCCGATGTGAATGCCAAAATATTGACGCGTGAAGTTATTGTGGTCAATTCATCTTCAACCAGAACCATCAACTTGACTAAAGCCGGTGGTGCCGTTCTCCGGATTAATAATCTGGTAACCAGTGTTGGTGTGGAAACAAAATCAACATTCACAGTATCAACTGACCTCGCGCGGACTCGCTTGACCATACGATCCGATGACAATCTGGATACTATTTACATCGTGAATGCGATGGGGCGCGTGTATGAAGTAATTTATCCACAAGAAAATCTTAAAGAGATAAATACAAACATCGCGATGCTCCCAAGTGGCCAGATGTATTTGGTTTATTGTAAAACGAAAGGTGGTCAACGGGTAGGGAAGTTTTTGAAGTAACACCGTTTTAAGAGGGGGGGTGCCATCGGTATAAATGCTAAATTTTGTGGATAGCCGATATTCCGTGTATCATCCAAAAACATCTAATCCTTAAGAGGCATGCTTTCTCCAAGCTTCAGAATCTTTAGTTGTTTTTTTACAGCACCTTCTTCATTAAGTCTGTTTAAAATTTGTTCAGGTTCACCCATAGGTTCATCAGCTGAGTCAAACGTTCCATAGTGAAACGGGATAAACGTTTGCGCACCAACGTCATGGAAAGCTTTCAATGCATGATGTGGGTCCTGATGGTGTGGCGACATAAACCACGTTGGCGAATACGCTCCCGCGCCAATCAGAGCCACATCGATGTTTGGAAAGAGTTTGCCAATATCTGTAAAATGTGAACCATACCCGGAGTCGCCACCATAGTATATACACGCGTTGCCCACTTGAATCATAAAACCACCCCAAAGCGTAGTATTTACGTCAAACATACTTCGATTGGCCCAATGTCGTGAAGGCAAAAAAGTAATGTTCAAATCATCTTTACAATTAAACTGCTGATACCAACCCGCAGTCTCTATCGGATTGTTTACCCACTTGTGTATGAGTTCATCAAGCTTCAAACCACAAAGAATTTTGGCTTGCGGATTATTCGTAGCCAAAAGTTGTAAACTCTTTTTGCTGCAATGATCATAATGTGCATGCGACACTAAAATGTAATCTATGTTTAACAACTTTTCTGCATCAACCGGCAGTTCTGAAAAACGCCTGCCCACAGGCAGATTACCAAACACCGGATCAATTAAAATTCGAATGCCTGAAAGCTGAATGAAAAAAGAAGCGTGGCCTAGCCAGGCAATCATATCTTGATTACTCCGCTCAATGTCCACAAACGCTTTGCATTGGCTTCATCCAATGAATATGATTTTACTCCGGCAGACATATTTGTGTCAGATGCTAATTCAGCAATTTCACAGTCTTCACAATAAACACCTCCAATCGCGTTAAGCTTTGGAGTCGTAGCACACCATACAGTGGTTGCTGCACCTTGGGGAATAGTTTTTAAGGAGGCAGCAACTTCGGGTAAAAGGTTGCCATTAGCATCAAGGAATCCCATTTTCTGAAATAATTCCAAAGATGCTTCCCGCCCTAACTCAGTTCCTGCAATAGAGCCTGGATGAACACTGTATGCACGAACGTTAGATGATTGTGAGCGATTGTCCAATTCCAATGAAAACAAATTGACAGCCGTTTTGGATTGACCGTATCCTTGCAACGTTTCGTATTCCCTGCTTATAAAATTTGGATCATCAAAATTGAAAGGTGCAAACTGATGACCATGTGATGAAACATTCACCACGCGGGCGCCATTTGCCTTTTCAAGTGCCGGCCACAGGCGGGCAGTAAGTTGAAATTGTGCCAAATAGTTTGTCGCTAACTGCGATTCAACACCACGGTTATCTCTGCGCAACGGCACCCACATGATGCCAGCATTGTTAATGAGGACATGAAGGGGTCTACCCGAAGCAATGAATTTGTTAGCAAAGGCATCTATAGAATCAGGATTCATCAAATCCATTACTTCCAATTCGACATTACCAATACCATTGAGATTTCGTTTTGCCTTTTCAATATCCCTGGCAGGCACAATTACCGTGGCACCCGCCACTGCCAGCGTTCGGGTAGTTTCCAACCCGATTCCCGTGTTGCCTCCCGTAACAATGACGACCTTTCCGGTAAGGTCAATGCCATTGATTACTTCACTTGTTGTTGATTTGGTGTTAAACCCAGAAGCTACCGGCTTCTGCAACGCTCCCTTATAATTGTTTTGTCTCATGATGTTAATTTGTTTTTGTTGAGACAAAAGTAGAGGCCCGAGGAGCGGTCAACTTTGTTTAAAAGGCCGAAGATGCTTTGTTTAAAAGGCCATTGTCCGGGACTTAAAAGCCCAGGCGTTGGCCCCCAGAGATATGCCTCAAAAGAGTTCTTCAATAAAATATGGTCTGAAAAATCAGCGTTACACGATCCACTGCCACTCCCGATCGGCAATGGTGACGCCCTC
>DPSB01000644.1:3470-4063 GCA_003537495.1 Cytophagales bacterium
GATCGGCAATGGTGACGCCCTCAGCACCAACTTGACACCCAGCCTTCTGCAAATGACCAATCCAACTCTCCAACAAATGGTGTCATTCGCGAAAGGCCTTGGAAAAGATGATGTTCCCGGCAAAAAAGATTTTTATTTTTGGTGTGATGAGTCTGGTGTATAATAATTACAATGACACACTTGCTGACCCTGTAACCTTTAAGCAGCTGGCCGTAAAAGATGCGCTCTTTTTGTATTACAAATGTCCCCAGGTTGACAAGCAACTGCAACTCTTTTCCCACTACAACGAAATCATGTTCACCCTGGAAGGCGGACGCATCTTGCGGCATGGCGAAAAATCATGGACACTCACCAAACATTCATGTATCCTCACCCGGAAAACAGCCTACCTGCAGGAATTACCGGAAGCAACAGAATGGAAAGTTCTTGCTTTCTACTTTCAAGACAGTTTTTTCCGAGACGTGCTGAAGGAGTATCGTCAATACCTTCCTCTAAAAAGTCTGCCGGTGCCTACCGCTGATATGCTGATGGAAATACATACAAATGAAACTACACGGGCTTTTTTTTATAGTATCCTTCCGTATTTCACACAT
>DPSB01000164.1:0-2600 GCA_003537495.1 Cytophagales bacterium
GGTAAACTTCAACGGTAAGTTCAGTTTCACGTTCAACCCGAATGGTTTGCGAATATTCAAACGAGCCATCTTTATCTATTGATTTTAACCGGTAATAATTACGCGAAGCGGGAGCAGCTGTTGTAAATGAATAGGTATTCTTTTCATACGTATCGAAGCCCGAACCAGAAACTTCACCCACCGGCTGGAATGATTGACCATTAATAGAATGTTCAATTACAAATTTGTAGAAGTTTAGTTCGGAAGCGGTAGCCCACGTTAAAAGAACAGATTCATTTTCCAGTTTACCACTGAAGTAAAGAAGTTCCACAGGCATAGGGCTGCCCGGAATATTTTGTACCCAGTTACCAAAGGTGGGGTTGGTGCTCACCATAGTTGCCTGGTTTGCGTTGTTCCCTGTAGTACCACTACCACCTCCCGAGTTGGTAATGGTTCCATTTACATATAAACCATACGGGCTGGTGGTGTTGTTGTTTACAATCTGGCTACCACCACCACTAAAGTTAATGTTACCATGTATATAAACCTGGCCACCGTTATTCACCGTAAATAAAGTACCACCACCTGCAGCCGTAACATTACCGAACACGGCCACACGCCCATTACGATTTACGGTAATATCACCACTGGAGTTTGATACAATGTTTTGATACACGATAAGATCGGCATAGGGCGGAGGAGCCACATTCGTTCCTACTGTTAAATAGTTTGAACTGTTAACCGTTAAACTTCCGTGAACGATTACCTGACCACCAGGAAAAATATTAAGATTTGAATTTAACGTAACGTTACCATTAATCTCAAGAGTTCCATATACGTTTACGTTTCCACCACCACCAACGGAAAAATCACCGGTAACGGTAACCGAGCGGCCCGCATTTATTAAAAGTGTAGCACTGGCCAGTGCATAGTTACCCGTTACTACCATGTTATGGTTAACCGTGGCAGTTCCTGAACCATGGCCGTTTGCAGTAGAAGGTGTACTACTACCCCAACCAGAGGTGTTGTTCCAATTAGCGGGAGTTGTCCACGCGCCAGAGGCCAGCGTGGTATAATTCTGTGCTAAAACCGAATGGGCTGAAAGCGAAGCTAAAAAAATGAACGCGACAGATTTCAGAAAAGTCTTGGGAGAGTACATACAAAAAGTTTTGCCCGGTAAACATCAATAATTGAGCCTTTGGTAGAAAAGTGCACAAAAATAGACCTTAAAATTTAATAGAAAACGCCTTCCACAAAATAATGGCCTTTTTTTAGGCTATTTTAAGGGTTTTTGAAGTGAGTCTATTTAAGTACTTTTTGTGTAAGATTCTGGTTCCAAGAATCTTAATTGAAGGGAATATTCCCCAATTTGGGATGAATTAGTTCATACCCGGAATGGTTACACTAACTCAGTTTACCAAGGCAGCTCTTGCATTACCCGATGCTGTTGAAGCTCCACACTTCGAGAAGAATTCTTTCCGGATAAAGAAGAAGATTTTTGCAACGTTGGATCGCTCTCTTTCAAGAGCCTGCATCAAGCTTCGCGAAACTGATCAATCGGTGTTTTGTATGAGCCCTGCTATTTACCCTGTACCCAACAAATGGGGCAAGCAGGGGTGGACGTTCATCGAACTAAAAAGTGTAAATAAAAATTTGTGTATGGATGCGTTGCACACTGCTTACTTTACTGTAGCGGGTAAGCGCAAAATTTAATTACTTTCCTTATGGATGGCTGGCCGCCCAATAACCAAACCTTTGTTGATGAATGAAGTACCGGTTACGTTTATCTCAGGCTCCCCGATAGCATTGATACGTACTTCATCAGATGCATTTACATTTAACCGGCCTTCACCGTAAATGTTGCTACTAATTGTGTGGCCGTCCAGATTGCGATTGTCTACCTTGTTTTCACCATATAGCACGTAGCGTTGGCTACCGGCCTTGCCAGCTTTTATTTTTATTCGGTTCTCGCCATAGGCAACAACCTTTAAAGATTTTGTCTGTAACGAATCGATTGTAATATCGGCACTACCATAAACCCGCAAAAGAAAATGATCGGCACCTAAAACCTGGTTAACTGTTACATCCTGATCGCCCCGTATTTCCAGCAATCGCAAATCACGAAACGTAACATGTGCGGTAACCTGAGCATTGTGGTAGATGCTGTGTTTACCATATTCATCACAGCGTTCGCGCTTATCTACAATGCGTGCATCGTCTAAGTACACTTTCAATCTATCGCCATCTACCACCACGTTAATGTGGGCAGCATCAATATTTGAATACGTGAGTTTAATGGACTCCTCATCGCCCTGAGTTAGTACCACATGAATTTTAGGGGAGATCGTAATCTTGTTGAAGTACTTCAGTTGCTTCTCAAATTCCTGCTGTTGGGCGGTGGCAACTCCAGAAACAAAGATCAGGGCGGCAATCCATAATGCTGTTTTTTTCATAGTATGGTGATTTTGGTACTATGACAATCGCAAAAGTCTTTACCCCTAGGGGAGCGAATAAAATTATTCGCTCCGTAAACTTTCTGATGGATTGGCTGAGGCTGCACGCATAGCCTGAGTAGCCACAATAAACAATGTAAGTGCAAGGGCAACCAATCCCGCCAAAGG
>DPSB01000164.1:2841-9426 GCA_003537495.1 Cytophagales bacterium
GGCAACCAATCCCGCCAAAGGGATAATCCACCACGCAATGCTGATGCGGTAAGCATAACGTTGTTCCAGCCAATAATTTAAACCATACCAGGCTACGGGCGCAGCAAATGCAAATCCTAGAATTACCAACCGTGCGAAATCCTTTGAGATCAGCGTAACGATACTAAGGTTAGTTGCACCCAATACTTTTCTGATCCCAATTTCCTTGGTGCGTTGTTCGGCCGTAAAGGTGGCCAGTCCTAACAATCCCAGGCAGGTAATAAAAACAGCCAACGATGCAAAAACCGATGCCAGCACCCCAATCATGGTAATGTTAGAGAATTTTTTTTCGTAGGCCTGATCTACAAATTCGTATTCGAAAGGGTAAGAAGCATTGTACGTTTTGAAAACAGTTTCAATAGTTTTAAGAGATTCGGTAACATCGTTTGTATTGGCCAGGCGTAAGGTTACAGTTTCGCCTCCATCGGGCGAGTAAATGAAAAATCCGGGTTGAACACTCCGAAAAGGAGAAGTCATTAACACATCGTTCATAATACCAACTACAGTCCACTTTCTGCTCCAGAGAGTAATGGTTGAGCCGATGGGATTTTCAAGACCCATCACATCCTGCGCTGCGCGGTTCAACATCATGGCGGCTGTATCGCTTTTAAAATCTTCAGAAAACGCACGGCCTTCTATTACATCAATTCCCATGGTAGTAGTATAATCATTACCGATTGCCACACGCGAAAAAAGTATTTCACGGTCGGTTGGTTTTCCTGGCCAATCCAGAATGTTGTTACCGTATATGGCTGTAATGGGACTACCGGAAGTTGTAACAGATTTTACTGCCCCAGAGGCGAGTAATTTTTCACGAATCACCGAGTAGTTTTTGTTAAGCTCTTCATTGCTGGTAATCATGATCAAACCTTCGCGATCGTACCCGATATCACGGGCTTTTACGTGTTCAATCTGCTTGTAGATAACCACCATGCCCACGATTAAACAAATTGAAAAAAAGAATTGCAACGATACCAGAAATTTACGTGGTGTTACAGCATTACTACCTGCACTTACCTTACCCTTTAGCACCTGGGCCGGGTTAAAAGAAGAAAGGTAAAGGGCTGGATAACTGCCCGCAAAAAAACCGGTAACAAGAATAAAGGCAATGGCCAGCAACCACACATAGGGCGAAGCATATTGAATATAAAGTTTGTAGCCTATCAGATTATTAAATAGTGGAAGCGATAACTCAACCAGTACAATTGCCAGCACAAAGGCAACTGTTGTTATCATTACCGATTCGCCAATAAATTGCCAGATTAGTTCTCTTCTGCGCGAGCCAATCGATTTGCGAATGCCTACTTCGCGGGCCCGGTGTTCGCTGCGCGCTGTAGCTAAGTTCATAAAATTAATGCAGGCAATAATCAGAATAAAAATGGCAATGAAGGTAAAGCTGGTAACGTATTCATCCATACCTCCGGTTTGAACCCTGTTTTTAAATTGTGAACGTAAGTGCCAATCTTTAAGTGGATGAATAAACAGATCAACTTTTTCTTTAGGATCTTTATTGCGGATAATGTCTTTAATGCTGGCATTTACTTCTTCAAAGGTGGCACCTTCCTGTAACTCGGTATATACCTGAAAAGACTGATCGCCCCATTCATCTTTGTTTTGTTTAACCCAATCCTGCTCGGCAAACAAAGCCCAGGGCACCAGGTACCGGAATTGAAATGAAGAATTCTGCGGAAGATCTTTCAATATTCCACTTACCCGTAAAGTGTAATTATTATCTAAAACTATAGTCTGGTTCATGGGGTCTTCATTACCAAACAAAGTTTTGGCCAGCGATTCAGTAAGAATTATGGAGGCAGGATCATTTATGGACGCAGGTGATCCGTTCACAAACGGAAACTGGAACATCTCCAGAAATTCTGGCGTTACAAACTGACCGGTTTGTTCCAACTTAATCTCTCCAACAGTAAGTAATTGTTCGTATGGCCAATGTGCAATGCCTACATTTTTAATGCGGCTATCATACGTTTTTAAAAATTCATAAAGCGGAAGCGGAACAGCATTGTAGGTGGCAATGTTATCGCTAAACTCATTATGTACCCACACCTGACCAAGTCTGTCAGCATTAAGGTGGAAGCGGTCGTATGTGGTTTCATTCCAAACCCACAATAAGATTAGCACACTGCATGTAATGCCAATAGCCAATCCGGTAATATTAATGAAGGAATAAATTGCATTACGCTGTAAGTTGCGAATAGCAATTTTAAAGTAGTTGATGTACATAGGCGAAAAAGAAAGCTTCCAATATAAAGGATAAAACCTCAAAATGGTTTGCTGAAAATCTATGTTTTTTTAAAATAATTACTCATGCCTCAGGCTATCCACCGGATTACTTTGTGCGGCCCGAATAGTTTTTATACTGATGGTAATAAAAGCTACCGCAAGTGCAGCAATGGCAGCCGCAACAAACATCCAAACACTTAATTCAATATGGTAGGCATAGCCTTTTAGCCAGAGTTTGGAACCCCAGACAGCAACGGGTACGGCAAGTATAAACGCAATAAATACAAATACCAGAAACTCGCGCGAAAGCAGTAAGGTAATCTGTTGTACCGAAGCGCCCAGAACTTTGCGTATACCAATTTCTTTGGTGCGCTGTGTAGTACTGTAAGAAGCCAACCCAAAAAGTCCAAGGCAGGAAATGAAAATAGCAAAAAGCGTGGCGGTATTGATAAGTTTAGAAATACGTTGTTCAGTTTGGTAAAAGTTTTTAACCGTATCGTCAAGAAACGAATAGGAGAATGGAGCATCGGGATAGATTTTTTTCCAGGCGGCTTCAATTTTAGTTATGCTGGTTTTTAAGTCTTCACCAGCAGTGGTATGGAATCGTAAGTTAAAACAGTTAAAGTTTTTATTTTCGCAGCCCAACACTACTGGCTCAATAGCATTGTGCATGGATTGAATGTGAAAATCTTTCACAACTCCAACAATGGGTAACTGCGCATTGTTGAAGGAAACAACTTCGCCAATGGCTTGCTCGGGCGAATCGAATCCCAAATTTTTAAGCAGCGTTTCGTTGATCAACAATTCTTTTACGGTATCCGATTCCAACAGATTTCTTCCGGCAACGAGTTTAATATTATAAAAGTCAAGGTAAGCGGTGTCTCCGTTTTTACGGAACGTGTTTACCTTGCTGACACCGGTTTTATTTTTGTGCTCCAACGTAGATGAACTCCATCCATTGGCAGATGGGGGTGCATCGCTCATGGAAAAATCTTTTACATCGCTTAACGTTCTGATTTCGTTTTTGAGCAATTCTATTTTTTCTGATTTCTCCCACCACGGTGTATCGAAATAGATTACGGCTTCTTTACTAAAGCCAAGGTCTTTGTTTAGAATATACCGGATTTGCCAGCCTACTACCAAAGTGCCGATGATTAAAATCTGCGCAAACGTAAATTGAAAGACAATCAACGCTTTTCGCAGATAGGCAGATCGGCTTTGTGAACTGTTGGCAAAGGCAGTATTTTTTAAAGCCAATGCTGGTAAAAATGACGACAATACAAAAGCGGGATACGCACCAGCTAGGATTCCAACCACAACTAAGATTCCAACAAGGAAAGGGAGCACTTCAATGATACTAAAAATTACTCCGGCCGGAATAAACTCAGAGAAGATAAGTAGTCCGGCTTCCGTAAGGGGTAAGGCCAGCAACAAACTAAACAAAGCAATCAAGGTACTTTCAGAAATAAATTGTACTACCAATCTGATTCTGTTGCTGCCCATTACTTTGCGTACACCTACTTCTTTTGCTCTGCGCACGGCTTGGGCAGTTTCCAGATTAATAAAGTTGATGCATCCAATCAACAACAATAAAATAGCTACAATAGAAAGTGTGGTAAGCGTGGGCATGTGTGCCGGCTCGCGACTGAAATCAAAAATACCTGAGCCCGCGTTGTAATGTAAATCGGCCAGTGGTTGAAGGTTAAATTTATTTTCTGCATCCCACGTGCTTTTCTCTTTATAGCGCGCTGCCAGCAACGGCAATTGTGCTTCAATATCACCCTGCGAAGAATTTGCATTTTTCTTAATGAACACTTGCGAACTGCTGTTTACACTACTCCAATCTACACGGCCATAACTTTTCTTGAGCCACGATGATTCGATCGTTGCGAAACTGATAAAATCAGTAATCTCCAGATCGGTATTAAAAGGAAGTTTGGCAACAACCCCGGAAACTGTAAGTCGCAGTGAATCGCGATAGAACAATTCTTTATTCAGGTATTGATCGGCAGGTAAATCACCAAAGTAAAGTTTTGCTTTATCATTGGTAAGCACAACCTTATGTGGTTGCGATAAGGATTGCTCCGGGCTTCCTGCCAGCCATTGATAGGAATCAAAAACTTTAAAATAATCAGGCGATGTTAATGCCAGTTTATCTTGTTTGCCAAAATCTTGTTGAGTGCCACTGGCAGCTTTTACTGTTGCTGAGTAAGTGTGAAAATGTGTTACCGCTTCAACACCTTTAAAATTTTCTTTAATGTAGGGAGCGGTTGCTGTTGGTGCTCCGCGATTCAGGCCCGAGAATAGTCCTGAAAAGGAAGAATGAATTCTATAAATGTGTTCGTAACCGGTAAAACCTTTATTATAACTCAGCTCAAATCGAACCAACAAAAAGATTACCAGACAAGCGCTTATGCCGATAGCCAACCCAAAAATATTGATAGCGCTGTGAAACTTATTGCGCCAAAGATTGCGAAAGGAGACGGTGAGGTAATGCTTAAGCATGATGATTGAATTTTATTCGGTGCGAAGACTCTTTACAGGATTTGAGTTGGCAGCCTGAATGGTTTGAATGCTTACTGTAATTACAGTAATGATAATCGCGATCAGTGCTGTAATCACAAAAACCCAGGGATTAAGATCCATTCGATAAGCAAAAGTTTGGAGCCATTGTTGAGCGCCATACATAGCGAGTGGAATGGCGAGCGCGATAGCGATCAATACCAGTACAATAAATTCTCGTGAGAGTAGGGTTGTTAGATTCCATGTGTTGGCTCCCAGTACTCTGCGTACCCCAATTTCTTTGGTTTTGGCCGTAACCAGAAAAGAAACCAACCCAAACAACCCAATGGTGGCAATCAGTATTGTAACTACGGAAAATATAGAAAATACTCGCGCCAACCTTTGCTCTTTGGCATATTGCCGTGCAAATGTATCCCGAAGAAAAAAGTAGTTGAACTCATTTTCAGGAAAGTATGTATGCCACATGCTGCCCAATGTCTCAATCAGGTTTTTTGTATCGGCAGCAGAAAATCGAATAGCATATAGATAAGAATATTGGCTGTTAAAGTCGATGGCACTTGGGGCAATTTTATTTTGCAATCCCCAATCATGATAGTTCTTCACTACGCCAATAACAATTCCGGCTGGTGTTTGCGATGGGCTTACAATCTTTTTACCGATTGCATTTTCGGGTGTTTCCCAACCCATTTGCAACACAGCCTCTTCATTAATGATCAGGGCCGCTTCATCGGATTTACGATTCGGATCGAAGTTGCGACCGGCAACCAATGTAAGGCCCAGCGTGGTTAAATATTTATCATCAGCGGCTATGTATTGCATCTCAACCAGATGGTTGGCATCTTCTTTTCCTTCTGGGTAGGCCCATTGTCCACGCCAGCCCGATACAGCAGGGAGTGCGTTGCAGAAAGATACTTCTTTAACCAGGCTGTGCGATTTTAATTCATTCACAAATGCCTCATAGGCGTTACCATCGACTGGTTTAGCGCGCGCCACATTCATCACAAAAACTTCTTCGTTTGTAAAACCAAGCTCGCGGCTTTGCATGTAGCGCAATTGACTAATCACAATGAGTGTTCCTGCTACCAGACTTACAGAGATCATGAATTGAACCACAACCAATACACGCCTCAAGTGTACTCCGTTCGAGCCGCGTTGTATTTTGCCTTTCAGAATTTCTGCGGGTTTAAAGGCAGACATGAACCAGGCTGGGTAAAGGCCTGCCGCGAATGTGATAAGTGTTAACAATACTAGAATACCACCCAAAAGCTTTGCATCCAGTAATGCCAACCCCGAATAGTTTTTGTTTAGCAATTGGTTGAACAAGGGCATGAGTAACCCAACAGCTGCGATGGCAACAATAAACGCAAGAAGTGTTACCACCAGTGATTCGCTCAGGAATTGACGTATCAATCGTGGGCGCGATGATCCAACAACCTTTTTAATGCCCACTTCTTTAGCCCGGTACACCGAACGGGCCGTTGCTAGGTTGATAAAGTTGATACAACCTAAAAGAATTATGAATATGCCCACACCGCTTAGCAGGTAAACGGTATTGATGTTTCCCACAGGCCCCATACCATTGCCGGCTTTCGTGTGTAGGTAAATTTCTTTAAAAGGTTCAAAGGCCAGATTGGATTGAACGCCCCATTGTTTCATTAACTCACCAGCATGCTGATTGTAAAGATCACTTGCCTTCTTAAAGAATGAGGCTGCATCTGTTTCGGGTTTTAATAATACATAGTTGCGCATATTAAAGTTGCCCCATCCATCCTGATAACTGAAGTT
>DPSB01000529.1 GCA_003537495.1 Cytophagales bacterium
AAGTGTAGCTGTTCCACCACCGGATAGTACGTTACACTTCTTAAACACTTCTTCACCTGAAAACAACATCTTACCCAGAAACCCACGAATGTAAACCTCATCTTTGTTTTCATCGGCAGCAAACTGACGCAGCCAATCCACCAGGTTTTCATCAGACTTAAAGTAGTCTTCATTATTAACCGGCAGGTAAGCTGGCGTTATGGTTTGTCCAAATTTAAATTCGCCCGAATCTTGTTTTACTTCGCCTGCCAGAATTTGAAACAATGTAGTTACGGCAATACTATCTTTACTTAAGAAAGCAATCTTATCGCCTTTGTTTACAAAGAAGTCGAGGTTCTTAAATAGGGTAGTGCCGTTGATTGAATGCGTAAGATGCCCCACTTGAAGAGTCTGATCGCCAGCGGTACGTTTTTGTTGAAAGATAATAGCCGGGTATCTGCGGGTAGAAGGCTGAATATCATCCACGTTAATTTTCTCCAACAGTTTTCTTCGGCTTGTAGCTTGTTTTGATTTAGACGCATTCGCGCTAAAGCGAGCAATAAATTCCTGTAACTCTTTTTTCTTCTCTTCCGCTTTTTTGTTGGCCGCTGATCGTTGCGAAAGCGCTAACTGACTGGATTGATACCAGAAAGTATAATTTCCAGTGTACAATCGGATTACTTTAAAATCAATATCAACAATGTGCGTACATACCGTATCCAGAAAGTGCCTGTCGTGCGAAACGACAATAACGGTATTCTTAAACTCCAATAGAAAATCTTCTAACCAACCAATGGTTTGCAGATCAAGATCGTTGGTCGGTTCATCCAGAATCAATACATCGGGATTACCATAAATGGCCTGGGCCAAAAGCACCCTAACTTTTAACGCACCACTAAGTTCTTTTACCAGTTTGTAATGATCTTCTTCCGAAATACCCAACCCACTCAATAATGCAGCCGCATCCGATTGTGCATTCCAGCCATTCAGCTCAGCAAATTCTGCTTCCAACTCAGAAGCACGAATACCATCAGCCTCAGAAAAATCAGGCTTGGCATAAATAGCGTCTTTCTCCTGCATCAGATTCCACAGGCGGGTATAACCCATCATCACGGTATCTAACACGGGTGTTTCATCAAACTCGAAGTGATTCTGCTTTAACACAGCCATTCGTTTACCTGGATCTAAGGCAACCTGACCGCGGGTAGGATCAATCTCGCCCGAAAGAATTTTTAAGAAGGTAGATTTACCGGCACCGTTTGCGCCAATTACACCATAACAGTTGCCTCCAGTAAATTTCAGATTTACTTCATCAAACAACACCCGCTTTCCGAACTGAAGCGATAGATTATTAACCGAAATCATTGATTTTAAAAATAAGAGCGCAAAAGTACACAAACCTCACGAAAGTAGAGTTGAGGGAAAACGTCTCCGTTTCTATCTTTCAGCAAAAAAAAGAATATGGCACTATCTGAAAAGGTGATTTTAGTAACTGGCGGAACAAAAGGAATTGGCTTTGGAATTGCCGAAGCACTGCTTGAAAAAGGCTGTCGAGTAGCAATAACCGGTCGCAGCCAGACAACAGTTGATGAAGCGGTTAACAGCTTGAAAAAAAAGTATCACCCAAACATTCTTGGCCTTGTGGCCGATGTGCGCAACCTCGCATCGCAAGCTGACGCAGTAACGCAAGTGAAAACAAAGTGGCAGCGATTGGATGTGGTGGTAGCCAATGCCGGCCTTGGTTATTTTGGGCCGGTTGAAACATTAACACCCGCGCAATGGAACGAAACGATTGATATTAACCTGACCGGAGTTTTTTATAGCCTGAAAGCAAGCTGGCAGGAATTGAAACAAACACAAGGATATTTTATTACAATTGCGAGTTTGGCTGGCACAAATTTCTTTGAAGGCGGAGCCGCTTATAATGCAAGCAAGTTTGGATTAGTTGGGTTTACGCAGGCTGCTATGCTCGATCTGCGAAAGCATGGCATCAAAGTTTCAACCATTATGCCTGGTTCGGTAGCTACGGAGTTCAACAACCACTCGCCATCTGAAAAAGATGCGTGGAAAATTCAGCCTGAAGACATTGGCAAACTAGTGGTGGATTTGTTGGAGATGAACCCCAGAACGTTGCCCAGTAAAATAGAAGTGAGGCCCAGCATGCCTCCCGGCAAATAGGTTTCTGTTCGCCCGAAAATTCAATCGCAAAAACCTGAAATCAGTTCGCAGATCACAATACTTTGCCTTGAATTAGGTTTATTAAATTATCTTTAAGGAATTGTTTATTTAAAAATTATTACCTGATGTGGATGAAGGGATTGAAGTTTGTTCTGATTCTTGTTGCGGCTTTTGGTTTTTTGTTTTTCACTTCGTGCGATCCGCTGGACGATACCCGGCCTGTAATAGACGAGGGGCTTGTGATTAATGAAATTTATGCTTCGGGCGAAGATTGGATAGAGTTATATAACACACTGGAAACCAGTGTGAATATAGGCGGATACTTCATCTACGATAACGCTGCGGCCAAATACAAGATTCCCTCCGGTACCACAATCCCCGCCAAGGGTTTTTTGGTGCTGCTGTGTAATGATTTGGGCACTGGACTCAACACAAACTTTAAACTAACCTCAGCCGGAGAAACGGTGTACCTCGAAAATGCTGATGGTACTTTGATTGATCGGATTGAGTTTCCCGAATTAAGTGCCGGTCAAACATATGGCCGCTATCCCGATGGTTCTTCTAATCTGGCCATCTCAGGAACGCCAACGCAGGGCGCAACAAACGGTGGTAACCAAACGCCTGCTATCGTTACAACTACCCGCGAGCCCATCGTACCTGGTCTGAATCAGGTTGTAACTATTAAAAGTACTTTAGTGAGTACGCAAGGGTTAGCTTCTGTGAAACTCTACTATCGTTTTAATACCGGTGTATTTACATCCACAGCCATGACACTGCAATCCGGATTTTATACAGCAACTATACCCGCGCAATCAGTTACCGGAAAAGTTGAATACTATCTTGAAGCAGAAGGCACCAATGGCTTGAAATCGTATGAGCCTGCAACAGCCCCGAATAAAGTGCTGAATTACTTACTAAACACCGATGCTTTGCCACAATTATTTGTGAATGAGTTTATGGCTTTTAATTCATCGTGCTGCCCCGATAATAGTTCGGGTACAAACGAGTTTGACGATTGGATTGAAATTTACAATGCCGGAAGTGTTGATGTTAATATTGGAGGTATGTATGTTTCCGATAACAAAGCAAATCCGTTTAAGTACAAAATTCCCGATGATGAACCAGAATTAACAACCATTCCTGCTGGTGGTTTTTTAATTATCTGGGCTGATAACCAATCGGAGCAAGGCGCTTTGCATGCCGACTTTGGTTTGGCGAATGCCGGTGAAGATGTTGGCATCTT
>DPSB01000540.1 GCA_003537495.1 Cytophagales bacterium
ACCGGTATCAATGCCACTTACGTGGGATGAACTGGCGCAGTTAAAATCACCTTTGGAATTCAACATCAATAACGCGGTTGACAAATTGGTGCAAGATGGTGATGCGTGGGAAGGCATAGATGCGTTTGCTGTGGAGATCCATACCCATCGTAAAGCCAAAGTTGTTCAGGAAAAGAAATTGCCACCCAATCGCAAACACAAAACACCTGAGCAACTTGAATCGTATGAGAAGAAGCGTGATTTTAAAAAAACTCCGGAGCCTGAAGCCCGCATTATAGAAGGTAGCGGAACCAGCTTTGTTGTTCATCGGCATCATGCATCGCATTTACATTATGATTTGCGTTTGGAACAAGACGGAGTATTGAAGTCGTGGGCAGTGCCGCGCGGTTTACCACCACATCCTGGTGTAAAACGGTTAGCTGTGCAAACCGAAGATCATCCTATGAAGTATTTGACTTTCGATGGTGAAATTCCGAAAGGACAATACGGTGCTGGTGAAATGTGGATTTACGCCTTGGGTAAATACCAAATCACCAAAGACAAAAAGGATGGATTCTATTTTCGGCTAAGCAGTAAAGAAGTAAATGGTGAGTATCGTATTTATAAAATCAAAGCAAAGGAATGGTTGTTGGAACGGGTAGATACACCACAAGTAAATTACCTGCAGGATAACATCGAACCCATGCTTTCCGGCTCAGCCGATAAACCACCGGTTGGCGATAATTTTTTACATGAGATAAAATGGGATGGCATTCGCGCGTTGATTGCAGTTGAAGACGGCCAGATCAGAATCCGTACACGCAATCAAAATGATGTAACCAAACAGTTTCCGGAACTTACAATTGCAGATAAATCTTTCCGGGCTACTTGTGGATTGTTTGATGCAGAAATTGTTTGCCTTGATAAAGCAGGTAAAGCCGATTTCAAAAAAGTGATTCACCGGTTAATGAGTACGGGTGAAACGTCCATTCAGAAAGGAATGAAAAGCAGTCCGGTGCATTGCTATGTGTTTGATTGTTTGTACATGGATGGTCGCAATTTGATTAACGAGCCGCTGGAAAAAAGACGCGAGTGGTTGAAAGATGCTATTAAACCAGAAACACCTTACCGCATTAGCGAAGCCGTGGCAGATGGTGCCGCTTTATTTGAAGCAGCGCGCGCGTTTGAATTGGAAGGAATTATTTCAAAAGATAAAGCCGGTAAATACTTTCCGGGCAAGCGATCCGATTATTGGTTGAAAGTGAAAGTACGAAGCACGCGCGAGTGTGTTATTCTTGGGTATAATCCCGGCAAGGGCGACCGCAATGTTACGTTTGGTGGTTTGCATATTGCAGAGCGCGATGGTAATAATTTCATTTATCGGGGAAAGGTGGGAACGGGCTTTGATGATGCCACCATCAAGGAAATCTTTAAGCAGTTGAAGGCATTGGATGAAGTTAAAAAACCAATTTCCGATAAGGTTATGGATGAGAAGATCAGTATTTGGGTTGAACCCAAACTGATTGCTGAAATAAGTTTTTCGATGATTACGAAAGATCAGCAATTCCGCGAACCTGTGTTTGTGCGGTTGCGACCGGATATGAGTTGAAATAGTTTCATTAATTTGTCTTTATGAATGATTTTAAACTTGAGGAAATAGAAACTGTTGAGGAATACGAATGTTATCTTCAGAAAGTGGAAGAGTTGATGGAGAATGATCCAACACCGGATAGCCCAAAAGGTAAGTTGCTCCTGGCACTGGCAACTTTTATTGAACAGTATGAAAGAATTAATGGTTGGGAAATTTGAAAACTTTGCGATTTTCTTTGCGACTTTGCGTCTTTGCGTGAAATGTTTAGCCCTCTCAATACTTCTAAATAAATCCAATATTTGCAGCTCCTATGACCGATCCTTCATTATACTTAAAAAATCTCTGGTACCTGGCTTTCCACAGTTCATTCCTGAAATCGGGTAAACTGGTAGGTAAACAAATTTGTGGTGAGAAAATTGTCTTCGGCCGCGATAAACAAGGCAAACCCTTTGCTTTGCGCGATAACTGTGCCCACCGGGGTGTACCCTTATCGCAAGGTTGGTTTGAAGATTGTACCCTGCAATGTTGTTACCACGGTTGGAAGTTTGATACCACCGGCACTTGCGTGGAAATACCGGCATTACCGCCCGACAATACCATCGACATTAAAAAGATCAAGGTATTTCAATATCCATGCGAAGAGATAAACGGCACCGTGTGGGTTTACATTCCTGAAAAAAAGTTGCCCAACGTGGTTCCGAAAGAAGGACCACCGAATCTTGTGTTGCCAGCCGATAAAAAATTTCTACATGTTGAAACTGTAACCATGCCAGCCGATATCGATCATTCCGTTATCGGATTGATTGACCCATCACACGTTACATTTGTACATCAATCATGGTACTGGAGATCGGCCAAGAAATTAAAAATCAAGGAGAAGCAGTTTGAGCCTACAGCCAAAGGATTTAAGATGGTTCGCCATGCACCTTCTTCCAATTCCAAAGGTTATAGCGTTTTGAAAGGCGGTACCTCTACAGAAATTACATTTGAGATTCCGGGTATTCGTACCGAGCATATTCTGGTAGGCGAGAAGCATCAGGTTGTTTCGATTACAGCACTTACGCCTATCAATGAAAATCAAACCGAATTAACCCACATCTTTTACAGTTCACTGCCCGCTACCAAGTGGTTATGGTGGCCTTTAAAACGATTGGGTAAACAATTTATCGGACAGGATTTGGGTGTGTTCAACAAACTGAGCGAAGGTCTAAAATCAAAACCCACGTTAATGCTGATTGGTGAACCCGATATGCAGGCCCGCTGGTATTATGAGATCAAACGACTTTGGGCGTTGGCGCAGCAAAACAATCAACCTTTCGAAAACCCGATACAGCCGCAAACGTTACATTGGGTTACCTGATTTCTGTAACAATGAGCTTGCCACCCGTTACATTCGAATTAAAAGATCACTACCTGTTGGTAACCGGGCATGGTGTGCGCAAGTCACTTAAAGAAATGGTGGATACTGCCGCAACAATCATAAAGAAGGCGCAGGAAACCAATAGTACTAAAATGCTAGTAGACTACAGGCAACTGGATATTCAGGTTCGCATTACCGAAGCATTTAACATTGTAAAAACCTACGAGCAAAGTTTACCTCAGCTACGTAATATCATTGTAGCAGCAGTGTTCGAAAAACATCATCGCGATTTTGCAAGCTACTGGCAGGAGGTAAGTTCCAAGCGTGGGTTTACGATTAAGACGTTTGAGAATTTTAGTGAGGCTGAGAAGTGGTTGGTGGCCCAACCATGATTGTTACTTGCAAAGTGTTGTTTCAACTTTCGTTGAAATGTTTATACCCAGTTCTTTCGCTTTCTTAAGATCGCTACACGCCTCTGCTAACTTCCCCAACCGGTGTAACGCCTGGGCACGATTATAAAAGGCAAGTCCATACTCCGGGTAGTAGGTAATAGCAGCGGTATAATCTTCAACAGCTTCCTTAAAGCGGTTTAACTTTACCATTACATTTCCATGGCTAAGCCAGCCCTTTTCGTACTCAGGTTTCAATGTAATTACCTGTTTATAATCGGCCAGGGCACCCGTAAAGTCTTTTGACCGCTCTTTTATTAAACCACGATTCAGGTAATAGTCATAGTTATCAGGTTCAAGTTTGATAGCTTCATTGTAATCACCCAATGCACCAGCGAAGTTACCTGCATTTAATCGAAGCAACCCACGTTCGGCAAAGGAGTAAGGTAACTTTGGGTTAGCAGCAATTGCTTCCGTAAGCATTCGCTCGGTTTCTGCTGTTGGTTGATTGCCTTTCAGCAAGGCAAGGTTATGTCGGGCCAGGCTATTATCGCTATCCAGTTGCAAAACCTTTTCAAAATCGGAGCGGGCTTTGGTGGTATCACCTGCCTGCTGATGTGCCAATCCCCGACCTAAGTAAAAATTATATTGATCAGGAGCCATTCGAATAGCGGAATCAAAACATACCGTGGCTTGTGCGTAATTCTTCAACTTCAATTCAATCTGGCCGAGGTAATCATAAAACATTGGTCGCAAATTGTTACCGGCCGAGAATGCCTTACTTACACCGTCATCGCCTTTTTGTGATTGAAAAAAGACGGTATTGGTTTCGATACCAGTTGGGAGTTTTAGTAATTTCAGAAAGTCTTCTTTGGCTACGGCCCATTGCCCGTATTCAAACCGGCTTACCGCACGACTAAACAAAGCCTCTTTATCGTCAGGATTGCTTTCCAGAAAAATATTGTAGTCCGTTAACGCGCCCTGTTTATCGCCCAGCGCTTCACGCACCTGCGCACGACTGAAATAGGCTTGCATAAAGTAGGGCTCAAGTCGCAGGCATTCTGTAAAATGGGCAAGGGCCGTTTTATAAGATCGGGCTGAAGCCGCAGTCTC
>DPSB01000444.1 GCA_003537495.1 Cytophagales bacterium
CCTTTCTTGTCGTCTTCCTGCATCAGCTTTTTAAGCTTGCGGGCAAACGCTACGTTAGCCGCATGGCCAGGGCGCGCAGCCAGAATCTGAGCTTTCAACGGTCTTCCAGCCAAGGCCAGGTCTCCAATTATATCCAACAGTTTATGCCGTGCGGGTTCGTTGTTGTAACGAAGTTCAATGTTGTTCAGAATGCCTTCCTTCTTTACTTCTACACGCGGTTTGCCCAACATTTTGGCAATGTTCTCCAACTCGTGATTTTCCACCACCCGATCTACAATCACAATAGCGTTGTTTAAATCGCCACCGCGAATCAAGTTGTTTTTGTAAAGCATTTCCAATTCGTGCAAAAAGCAGAAGGTGCGGCACGAAGCAATTTCTTTTTCGAACTGGCGAATGTTGGTTATAGAAGCGTGTTGGCTACCTAAAACCGGTGAGTTATAATCGATCATTACCGTTACGCGGTAATCATCTAACGGCAACGCGGCAATCTCTACATTGCGGGCAGCTTCGCGATAGAAGATACTATCCTGTACTTCGTAAAAATCGCGCAATGCATTTTGCTCTTCGGTTTCGGCTTCTTTTAAAATATTTACAAACTGGATCGAACTTCCATCCATTATAGGAGCTTCGGGGCCATCCAGTTGAATTAATACATTATCTATTTCGAGGCCAACAAGGGCCGCAAGGGTATGTTCGATCGTGCTTACGCGGGCACCACTTTGTTCAATGGTTGTTCCGCGCGAAACATCCACCACGCGGTCGCAGTCGGCATCGATAATGGGCATGCCGGGTAAATCAATACGCTGAAACTTTATACCGTGGTTGGGTTTTGCCGGCAAAAAAGTCATGTTGGTTTGCACCCCAGTGTGCAGCCCAACCCCAGAAAGGGTTACTGACTTCTTGATAGTCTGTTGCTTGTGATTTAACGTCATAGCGTAAAAGTGCGCAAATTTAACGGGTTAGGTATCTATTACCAAACTGTTAAGCTGTTCATTACGCATTACCCGAGTCTGCTTCGGAGGGCACAAAACCGGCCATTTTCTTCTCCAGTTCGCGCAGGCGGTCGTTTAATTCGGGTAATCGTTTAAAAACCGCATACGACCGGAAATAATCTTTTATATCAATGGCTGGATAACCGAGCAGCTGTTGGCCTTCTTCTTTTACAGATTTTGAAATACCGGCCTGGGCCCCAATTTGGGTACGATTGGCTATTACCAGATGCCCTGCAATACCTACCTGGCCTGCAATCATGGAGTTTTCGCCCACCTTAGAGGAGCCAGAGATTCCAGTTTGAGCTGCTATAACCGTATTTTTTCCCACCTCTACATTATGGGCAATCTGAATCAGATTATCGAGTTTTACACCTTGGCGGATGATGGTTGAATCGCCAAACATGGTAGCGCAGTCGATAACGGTATTCGCACCAATGGTTACGTTATCTTCAATCAATACATTGCCTAATTGCGGAATGGTTTTATAAGTGCCATCGCCTTGCGGAGCAAAACCAAAACCATCGCTGCCAATTACAGTGCCGGCATGAATTACACAGTTATTACCAATTCTGGTGTCGGCATAAATTTTTACGTTAGGATGCAGAATGGTGTTATTACCAACAACTGTATTGTCGCCAATAAACACATGGGGATAAATTTTTACATTATCGCCAATTTTTACATTGCTTCCGATGTATGAGAAAGCTCCGCGATAAATATTTTTTCCGGTTGTAGCCGTTTCGTTTTGATAAGAGGGTTGTTCAATACCACTCTTCTGAAACGAAACGAGCTTATGATATTCTTCTAGTAATACCGTGAAACTGGAGTATGGATCATCCACCAGGATAAGTGCAGTTTCAAGTTCTTTCTTAGGTTGAAAATCTTTTTTTACAATTACTGCACTGGCTTGTGTGGTGTAGATAAACTGCTCGTATTTTGGGTTGGATAGAAATGCAACCTGACCTTTTTTGGCATCCTGAATTTTAGCCAGCATCGATATTTTACCCGATGCATCACCCTTTACCTCTCCGCCCAACATGGTTGCAATTTGCGCTATGCTAAACTCCATAGGTTGATTTGCGTGTTACGAAACAGTTTTACGTTTTCTAAAAAGTGCTTTTACAAAAATACGTTTTTAGGCCAGCATAAATAGTTTTTTTCAACGATTTTGCTAATCGCCTTTATACTGGGCAGATCAGATGCATGCGCAATGTCCAATACTTCTCCACTGCGTGTAAGAATGTTAATGGATTTGCCACCCGAAATGTAGGCTTCATTGCTTACAGTTCCATACGAATACAAGTACTGCGTATCCTTTTGCAGAATGCCATACACCTGTCCGATTTCTTGTCGCACTTTTTCTACTTCACTTTTTTTTATGGGATTGCCAGAGAGCACAATCTGAAATAACTCTCGCTGCACCAAACGATTACATAAACCAGAAAGAATCGTATCGGCATGGTTGCGCCAGAGTTTAATTGCACCCCAGATGTCGTGGTCGTCCAGTTGTCCGAATAAATCGAGTAACTCTTTATCGTTTGTAAAATCTTCAATGCGATAATCTTTCTTAAGTAAACAGGTCAAGGCTTCACTTGCTGGCAACATTTCTCCGGCCTGCAATAAGTATTGCGCTCTTCTAATAATGTTTACCAACATGCGCTCTCCGCTTAATGCAGTTTTGTGCAGGTAAACTTGCCAATACATTAACCTGCGAGCATGTAAAAAATTTTCAATACTGTAAATGCCTTTTTCTTCTACTACCAGCTCATCGTTATGCACATTTAACATGGCTACAATTCTATCTACGCCAATGGTACCTTCCATTACACCCGTAAAAAAACTGTCGCGGGTCAGGTAATCTAACCGATCAATATCTAACTGGCTGCTAATTAATTGATGAAAGAACTTACGCGGATAACTGTTTCGGAAGAACTGAATGGCCAGATCTAATGCTCCGTTGAAGCGTGCATTCAGCTCGCGCATAAAGAGATAAGAAATACTCTCATGCTTAACTTCCTTCAATAATGTTTCTTCCAGTGCATGAGAAAAAGGGCCGTGGCCGATGTCGTGCAGCAAAATGGCAACCTGAGCGGCTTCCGCTTCTGCATCTGAGATTTCTACACCTTTTTGTTGCAGTGTTTTCAATACCCGACCCATCAGGTGCATGGCACCCAATGCGTGGTGAAAGCGAGTATGATGTGCACCCGGATAAACCAGATCGCTTAACCCTAACTGTTTGATGTAGCGCAGTCGCTGAAAATAAGGATGTTGAATCAAATCATAAATCAAATCGCCCGGTATGGCGATAAAACCGTAAACAGGATCGTTAATGATTTTCTTTTTGTTCAAGCGACAGCCTTAGATTGCATTATATCGTTTAACTTAGAAGTTTCTAAAATTAACTCATGCAAAGATATAGCATTTTGTGGGCGGATGATGAGATTGATTTACTCAAACCGCATATTTTGTTTCTGCAACAACGCGGTTACGACATAACTCCGGTAAATAACGGTGCCGAAGCAGTGGAATTGAGCGAAGCTCGCCATTTCGATATTGTGTTTTTAGATGAACACATGCCCGGTATGTCGGGGTTGGAGGCACTTGCGCAGATTAAAAACCATAAACCAAATCTGCCCGTGGTGATGATCACCAAAAACGAGGAGGAACAGATTATGGAAGAGGCTATTGGTGCCAAGATTGACGATTACCTGATCAAGCCTATTAATCCCAGTCAGATTCTGTTGGCCATTAAAAAAATACTGGATAACAAGCGTCTTGTAATTGAGAAGACAAATTCCAGTTATCAGCAAGAGTTCAGAAAAATAAGTATGGCATTTCTGGATGATATGAATCATGAACAGTGGGCTGATATCTACAAGAAATTAGTCTTTTGGGAATTGCAGATGGAAGAAGCCGACAACCGCGATATGGGCGAAGTGTTAGAGATGCAAAAGGTGGAGGCTAACGTTAACTTCTGTCGGTTTTTAAAACGCAACTACGAAAACTGGCTTAATAACCCCAATATCGATAAGCCATTACTTTCACATCAACTCATGAAAAAGAAAGTGTTTCCGGAGTTGAAGAGTGGCACGCCTTGCTTTTTTGTGTTGATCGATAATCTTAGATGGGATCAATGGAAAATTATTGAGCCCTTGTTAAGCGAATACTTCAACATTGAACAGGAAGAATCGTATTATTCAATTTTACCTACCACTACTGCCTATGCACGTAATGCCATTTTCTCGGGGTTAATGCCTTCCGAAATGGCTAAGACGCATCCCGACCTTTGGGTTGGCGAAGATGAGGATGAATCTAAGAATAATTTCGAAGATGATTTTCTGGCGAAACAAGTGCGCAAGAATAATCTGAACATCAAATTTTCATACAACAAAATTAAAAAGCTTGAAGAGGGACGCGATCTGGCCGATTCAATCAACAACCTATTTCATAACGATCTGAATGTAATCGTGTACAACTTTGTGGATATGCTTTCGCATGCGCGCACCGATATGGCCATGATACGAGAACTTGCACCCGATGAAGCTGCGTATAGATCGATTACAAAGTCGTGGTTTATGCACTCGCCTTTGTTTGACATACTGAGAAAGATTGCTGAGAAAAAAGTGAAACTGATTATCACGACCGATCATGGTACGGTTCGCGTAAAGCGGCCATTTAAAATTGTGGGCGACCGAAGTGTAAATTCGAACCTGCGGTATAAGCAAGGCAAGAACCTGGGCTTTGAAGGGGACAAAGTTTTTGAAGCGCCTAAACCAGAGCGTTTCTTCCTTCCTAAAACCAATGTTTCAACGGCTTATGTGTTTGCGATTGAAGACCAGTTTTTTGCCTATCCCAATAACTACAATTACTATGTAAACTTTTATAAAGATACTTTTCAGCACGGAGGCGTAAGCCTGGAAGAAGTGATCATTCCATATATTTTACTAACTTCGAAAAATGCCTGATGGTTGGGTAACGTGTGGTGATTCGATTCCTCTTTCGGGTTTGCCTGAAATAGCGAACGAGTTGTTGCGTGTAGGGAAGGCCCACAAGGTTTGGTTGCTTGAGGGCGAAATGGGAAGTGGAAAAACAACCCTCGCTAAAATGTTGGTAAAACAGCTGGGCATAGAGGATACTGTTACTAGCCCTACGTTTTCAATTGTGAACCAATATGGGCGGGGTGAAAAGCAAGTCTTTCATTTCGATTTTTACCGACTAAAACGCGATACCGAAGCACTTGATTTGGGTTTTGAAGAGTACATAGCATCGGGCAACCTTTGTTTGATTGAGTGGGCAGAAAAAGTAAGTGCATTTTTGCCACCCGAACGATTTGAGGTGAAAATTGAAACAGTTAACAACGATACAAGAGCGATTTATTATCGCATGCAGTCATGAGTGAGAAAAAGAAAACCGGTTTTGAGGCACTCGCCAAGTCAGGATTATATCCACAGGAAGAATTGATGCCGGTAAAAAAATCAAAGCGCTCGTTCTTCATAGGATTACCCCGTGAAATTTCGTTACAGGAAAATAGAATCAGCTTGACGCCCGATGCCGTTGCATTGTTAGTAAATAACGGCCATGAAGTTTGGGTTGAAACCATGGCAGGCGAGGGCTCAAAATTTTCGGATAAACAATACAGCGAAGCCGGTGCAAAAATAGTTTACTCACCCGATGAAGTTTATAAAGCTGAGTTTATTCTAAAGATAGAACCACCAACACTGGATGAGTTAGAGTACTTCCGTCCTGGACAAACGTTAATTTCAGCATTGCAGATGGGCAACCTGAAGCAAGAGTGTATAAATGTTTTGTTGAAAAAAAGAGTAACGGCATTAGCATACGAGTTTATTGAAGATAAAGTAGGCGGCATGCCCATTGTACGAGCCATGAGCGAGATTGCAGGCAGTACGGTAATGTTGATAGCAGCTGAGTACTTAAGCACGGTTAATAAAGGTAAGGGAATAATTTTAGGTGGGATAACCGGAGTGCCACCCACTAAAGTCGTTATTATTGGTGCCGGCAGGGTGGCCGAGTATTCCGCACGCGCGG
>DPSB01000440.1 GCA_003537495.1 Cytophagales bacterium
CATGGTATCAAGCATAAGACGGCATACAATAGTGCCAGCAATGAGTCCGTAAATGATTACAATTTTTTTCATACGATTTTGTTTTTTGCTCAAACCAACGCGTAGAATGACCAAAGTCCTTCACCCGAACGGGTGATTTGAGAGAAATATAATGGAAATCATACGAAAGTGGGAGAAACAAGTTCCCTGTTACCGGTTGCCAGTAGCACAGACACTCAAACTAGTTAACGTAATAGGCGAAAACCGAAAACTGGTAACCGGCAACTAAGGAATCAACCTCAACTCTTTACCCCGTTGCACCGCCTGCGTTCTGCGGCTTACTTCCAGCTTCAGAAACAGGTTAGAGGTGTGGGTCTTGATCGTATTTAGGGAAACAAAAAGTTTATCGGCAACCTGCTGGTTGGTTAACCCCTGGGCCATCAGCTCTAATACTTCATGTTCGCGTTTGCTGATGCCTAACCGTTGCAACTCAGGTTCATTCAGCACAAACTCTGGCCCAACCTGCACGGTTACAATCTTTTTGGTTGTAAGCTTAAGGCCTACCCACACCCCAAGTGCTGTAAAGCCTAAGGCCAAAATACCCACATAAAACTGGATAGATAAATCGCGAACAAAGAACTTATACTCCAGAAACTGGAGCAAAAAGACCAGCACCGCCAGCGAAAGTCCGTAAATGATAATGGTGCGCTTCACAATTACTGCAACTGATGCAGGCAAAGTTAGGCGTAATTTAAAAATGAAAAAGAGGCAACTGAAAGTTAACCTCTTACTCATTCTTTAAAACGAAAATGCTACTTGATATTCTCCGGAAGGATACCCGTGCTTTCGTGGTAGATAATTTTTGCCTGACTGCTATACCCGTTACCGAGATAATCTTGTTGGATAGTGAAATAGTTGTACAACGTATATTTTCCGGTTTTGTCTTTGCTGGCAATAGCCGCCCGCTGAGTCCGAGCTTCTACTACACCGGTTATCTCATTTCGAATAGCTTTCCAATCACGATCTAATAAATTGATCTTAATGATAGTTTCACCCCAGCCTGCATCATTAAATGTTTGACGGAATAGTTTTTCCATTTCAGCATTTTGCACCAGCGCTGGCGGCATTTTGGTATTCTTTAAAAGTTCGGCTGCATTGGCTTTACCTTTAGCAAGAACTTTGTCCAATGAACCAATTCTATTGACCATGTCCGTCACTTTTTGATAGCCCGCTTCCAGTTGAACATGCTCAGCAAATGGCCCCTTGCGCAGCGCATCCCAATGTGCGTGCTCGTATTGAATCATAAGATAGTAAGCACGTGCCGGTCTTTCATCTACTATCATGTTCATGTTGGTTTCCCAGAGTTTTATGTTCTGGTCTATTGTTGTTAAGTCGACCGTTATACGGGATTTCGCATTTCCAATTATGGCCGCATTAACTTTATCAGTTGGATCAATATTCAATGCAACCAACTGAGCTGTTTTTGATTTGTAGTCTTCTATTTCTACCTGCTTGGTTTCAATTTCCTGTTGCGCCACATTGGTTTTTACTTGATACAGTAATGTGAACAAAGCTGCTAGATCGTTGGTAGCAGCTCGCTGGTTTTCTCCACCGTTGCGCGCTACTTCATAGGCTTCCTGCCATTTCTTCAATTCTGTTTCCAAAGGAGATACATCATAGCCCTTGTCTTTCATCTTAATATTATTGATAGCGGTAGCTGCTGCCCGACTATTGGTTCCTAAAATGTTTAAATCGTTCGGGGCGGCCTCCATTTTTTCAACATACTCCCAAAATTTTTTTATGTAGCTTTTGGCAGGACTGCTCTCATCTTTTTCTTTATTGCCTTTAAATTCATTCGTCATGGCTTTGGTTTCTTTGGTAGCCACTTTTACCTCACGGGCAGTATTTTTTACTTCGCGTGCTCCTTCTCTAAGTTTTCGTAAATCTTCTTGTGCCATAAGTTGAATGGTTGAATAACTATAAATAATTACTATCAATAATTTTTTCATGGGTGATGATTATTTTCTGGATAGAAAGTTTTTTAATGAATCGCGCAATGCTTGCGAAATGGTGGTGCTGATACTGCGCACAAACTGACGCACCACGCTTTCCAGACCATACTTGCGCAATAGGTTATCTTTTTTATCTTTTAATTCTTTGTTCGTATTCATCCGAACTTAATTTTTGGCAAAATGGAATTCATGTTCACCAGCAGTGCTTGCTACTCTTCCGGCACCAATGGTAGTTGTTGGATTAATGAATGATAGCTTAAGCGAGGTTGATGTTACTTCCGCCAATGTAATTTCCAGATCGTCATCGCGGATAATTTTATCAGCAGTAGCATCTACAAACTCCCACGAGCCGTTGGCGGGCCATACAATACCGCCATTGGTTGTTGAATAGGTAGTTTTCGTAAACGAAAGTGTCAATCCCGCAAAGGATGCCGTTTGGTCGGTTTCATTAACCAACACATTTTCTATCTGCCAGGTACCCGATGCAAGTAAATTTTGAATTCGTTCTGTCTCTGGTTGTGGATCGTCTTTCTTACAACCCGCAAGTATTAAAAGGTTTATCACCAGAATAAGTTGAGTTATGTGAATTATATTTTTCATTGAAATTTTAAGTTTGGCGTAGAACAAAATAGTTGCAATCAATTCTTAATAAAGCGATAGGTCTTCTTGAACTGCTCCGTCTTAATTGTTAAGAAGTACAAACCCGAGGAATAATTACCCACATAAAATTTAGCTTCCGATCCACTTACCTGTTGTTCGGCCCTTTCATGACCCAATACATCCAATATCGTAATTGACTTTACACCATTTGTATTATTTAAGTTGATGGTGAGCCAATCCTTTACAGGATTTGGATAAATCTGAATACCTGAATCATGTTCAATATCTCCGGTAATAATCAACGAAACATCATCCGAAAAATCGCTATTGCAGCCTACGCCTATCACCTCTAATTTGTAGATACCAGGCTGTGTTACATTAAATGTTGCATTAGTTGCTCCACTAATCGCTGTTCCGTTTCTATACCATTGGTTATTGATTGCTGAACTTGATGTAAGCGTTGGTGTTGCTGTATTCTCATTTAAAATGGTAACAGAAGGTTTGGCCGGTTTTATGCAGTCCACAAACAACAATCGCCCAAAAAGAAATCCTGCTCCATTGGTGCCATTTAAGTCGATTTTTTTAGTTAGCGTGTTAGTAGCTGGATCATATTCGAATAGTACCCCTTTGTCGTTAGCTCCTCCATACGAAGAGCCTCCGTATAACTTTCCGTTTGGCGATAATGCTAAGCCGCCAGATGGAGCACTTCCGCTTGCTACACCATTAAAGTCAATTTTTTTTGTGAATACATTGGTGGCCGGATCGAATTCGAAAAGTGTGCCTACGCCATTAGCACCTCCATATCCAGTCATTCCGTACAATTTGCCATTGGGTGCTTGCAACAAACTGCCAGAAGGTTCAGCGCCATTTGTGCTGTTAAAGCTTACTCTCGGTGTGACAGTACCGCTTGCCAAATCAAACTCGAACAGCACACCAAATCCGTTTCCATTTAGTCCACCGTACTTATTGAGGCCATAAAATTTTCCGTTGGTAGCCTGTGTTAATTCTCCAACAGAGCCATAACCGGTGGTGTTTTCATCAAAGTCAGCTTTCTTTGTAAACACATTTGTGGCAGGATCGTATTCGAAAATAGTGCCAGCGCCATTTGCTCCCCCCTGGCCAGTCATTCCATATAGCTTGTTGTTGCTAGCAACAATCAAACTGCCACTGGCACTTTCCCCAGAGGTATTGCTTTCAAAATCATACTTGTTGCTATAGGTGTTTGCCGAAGCGGGATCGAATTCAAAAATTGTTCCCTCCCCATTTGCTCCACCGCTAGTCGTTAGGCCATATAATTTTCCATTTGGTGCCTGCACCAAACTACCCTGAGGGTAAGACCCTAGTGTACGCGTGAAATCTTGTCTTTTTGAGAGGGAATTAGTAACAGGGTCTATCTCCACAATTGTACCAGAGTTTTCAGATCCCCCAGTATTTGTCATTCCATAAAGTTTACCATTAGAAGCCCGTGTTAAACCTGCATACGGATACCTTCCTTCAGGGGCATTATTGAAATCTACTCTCTTGTTAAAAATACCGTTTGAGGGATTATATCTGAACAACGTACCTCTTCCTCCTGCCCCACCAAAACTAGTAGTACCATATAAAAAACCATCACTTACCTGCACTAACGTGGAGCGAGGAGCATACCCTGTTGCCGAAAAATTGGTGGATTGGTCATACGTAAAATCAAATTTGCTGCTATAGGTATTGTTAGCTGGATCATACTCGTAGAGTACCCCTGAACTGTTGGTACCATTACCACCAGAGTACATTAATCCATATAGTTTCCCATTAGTGGCCTTTGTCAGTCCACCAATACTTGAAGAACCATTGGCAGAGGTAGCATCAATTTTTTTGGTGTACGTGTTGGTCGCTGGATTAAACTCATAAATAACGCCAATAGCTGAAGTGCCACCTCCTGTAGTAGTACCATACAAATTACCATTATCAGCAACTACCATTGTGGAGGCAGGATATGAACCTATAGAGCTAGAAAAATCAACCCGTTTGGTTAGCACATTGGTAGCAGGGTCGTATTCAAATAAAATTCCCAGATCAGCAGTGCCGCCTTGGAGTGTTACACTGTATAATTTGTTGTTTGCTGCTTTAACCAATGAACTGAATGGAAACTTTCCATTAGCTCCTGTAAAATCTATTTTCTTCACCAAAGTGTTTGTAGCAGGATCATACTCAAACAGGGCGCCTAAATTATTAGCTCCACCGTAAGAGGCAAATCCATACAGCTTTCCGTTGGTGTGCAGGTAGAGGTTACCGCCACTAGGGCTCGCCCCATTGGTTACAACAAAATCTATTTTCTTGGTGTAGGTGCTGGTGGTATAGTCAAACTCATAGATTACACCTTTGCCCGAGGAGCCACCTTGGGCAGTCATACCATACAACTTTCCGTTTGCGCCAGCAACCAAGCTATTGACTGGGTATGAACCTGTGGCCGGGAGAAAGTTGTGCTTGATAACATAGGCTCCATTGCTAGGATCATACTCAAACAGCACACCCCACCCATTTAAACCGCCACCACTTGTAATTCCATATAACCTTCCCGCAGGCGATTGCCACAACTGCATTCCCGTTTCATCTCCCACTGAACCTGGCGTGGTATAGGTAAAACTTCTTACTGTTGTAAAGCCTGTACCATCGGGGTTGGTTTTAAAAATGACACCTGCGTCATTTGTTCCACCACTATTGGTCATGCCCCAAAAGGCAGGCACTTGTGCGTGTGCAGGTGACTGAATGAGTACGATGTATAAAAGAGAAAGAATTGTAATGACGGAATATCGCAGTACTTGTTTATTCATGTAAAGTCTATTTAGTTTTCTGCAAACTCGAATAATTGGATGTTATAAAAACGCTTTATGAGCAATAGCCTGAAGTCAACTGAGGATATGCCAGCATCACATGAGTATTTGCGTAGGGGTTGTCGAGCTTTAAATAAAAAAGGACCCTGTAAGGCCACCTTCTTGTTACTCTTCCGTTACATTAATCGCGCTTATCAATTACAACTCCAGTGAAGTTAAGTTTACCGTTAAACGGAGTGAGTGCGCCAGAAGCAGATCGATAGGCTATCTCGCCATCAAAATCAATGGTCATGGTTTGACCGGGCTCCAAACCGCCCTTTATAATTAGAGGTGATTTGGTACCAGAGTCAGGCGTATCAACAGTCTTGTCTTCAAAACCACCGAAGATGTAACTCAGGTTAGAGCCATCGGTTACATTATCCCAAAACCGATGGAGTGTATAATCACCTGCCATTGGCAGATTAGGATTAGCACTTGCTACTTCAAGCGCTATGAAATAGGTAGCATTGCTGTAGTGATCAAGCGAAAATCCATTTTTATCAGGTAATAGTTCGCCATCGGAAATCATGTAATCGCGGTACGTGTAATTTACAGCGCCCTCATACCCACCTTGTACGCGTAGGTAGAGTTTGGCTTCTTTTAAAGAAATCGTTTTGTTATCGGTTTGAAACTCAAGTTTGGGTTCTGCATCATCGTCTTTGCAAGAAATCAAGATTAAAATACTGAAGGCTAAAAACAGCGTGCTCGATAAAAAGTTTTTCATAAACGGTTAAGTAAAGTTTGGGTGATTGGAATGTCAATCAAACTCTAATTAACCGAACTAGCTTTATAGATCAGGCGCAATTGAGGGTTCGTAACAACCCGATTAGAATTCGTGGCTCCTTTACGAGAATCTGGAAATTACATCGATAAGTATTTCGCGTTTGCGCGATGAAACCGGAACTTCACTACCATCTTTCAGCACGATACCACCATCGCGCTTATTGAACTGTTGCAGGTAGCTAAGGTTTACGAGATGACTTTGGTGAACCCTTAGAAAATTTAAGGGTGTTAACAGATCGTCATACTCCTTCAGGGGCCGCGATACCACAATGGGTGACTGATCGGAAAGAAAAAAGGTGGTGTAATTATCGGAAGCCTCACAACGGATTATGGAAGACACCGATACCACATACATGGCATTTAAATCTTTTAGCACAATCTTCCGATCAGTTGAAGTCATAGGTTGAACAGCCTGCTTCAATACATCCATAATCTGATTCCAGGGCTGAGCCGGTTTTAAACGCTCTAGCGTCTGCTGCAACTCATCTACATCAATGGGTTTTATCAGGTAATCAATTGCACTAAACCGAAAGGCCTGCAAGGCAAACTCCTGGTGACCGGAAACAATAACTAACTTAAAAGGTATGGTCGGCAATTGTTTTAATAAATCGAAGCCAGTACCATCCGGCATCATCACATCAAGAAAAACAAGATCGGGTTGATAACTGGCTATCAGTTTTAATCCGGCAGCAACATGATCCGCCTCCTGAATCGTACAATCCGGCTGAAGTGTTGTTAAAAAATACCGAAGCGTTTTCCGCGCATCCGGCTCATCATCAATGATGGCTACCTTCATGCTGGAAATTTACGAATAGATTGGCAATGTTAACTGCACAAGTGTGCCAATTCCGGAAGGCGCATTACCAACATGAAGTGAAATAGCTCTTGGATTGGATTTATTGATGAGCGCAATACGCTCCTGAATAATTT
>DPSB01000636.1 GCA_003537495.1 Cytophagales bacterium
TGTTAATTGGGAGAATGAAAATATTCCAGCCATAGTAGAAGCTTGGTACCCGGGACAAGCCGCAGGCCAAGCCATTGCCGATGTATTGTTTGGTGATTACAATCCGGCAGGCAGATTGCCTGTTACCTTTTACAAGTCCGTTAAAGATTTACCGCCTTTCGATGAATATAAAATTTCAAATCAGACCTATCGCTATTATACCGGTACTCCCTTGTATCCGTTTGGCTATGGGTTAAGTTACACCACCTTTCAATATGCTGATCTTGCAGTTGATAAAACCAACCCAGCTGTTGTTTCTATCTCAGCTATGGTAAAAAATACCGGAAGTTTTGCAGGAGATGAAGTGGTGCAAGTGTATCTTTCATCTCAATCAGATTCAAGGAAACCACTACGAGCTTTGGAAGCATTTAAACGTATTCATCTAAAACCAGGCGAGGTACAGCAAGTAACCTTTATCATCGACAGCAAACAGATTGGCGAAGGTCAGGTTGAGATCAGCATCGGGGGTGGACAACCAGATGTAAAAAATAAAACAACATCGAACGTATTGAAGCGAATTTTATAAAACCAAAATGAAAGTTTACCGAACTAAGAAAGAGATTATAATCGAACATGAGGGTAATTATTACCAGTCATCTAAATCCGATTGGGATGCGTGCGTAAATCGCGCGAATCTCTTCACCACACTGTTAAGTGAAATCAAGAATTCAAAAGCAGATGCTACATTAAAAAAGACTATTGAATCTGAACTACTCACTCCAATCGGAAACCAGGAAGTGTGGGCCTCGGGTGTAACGTATCTACGTAGTCGTGAGGCGCGGATGGAAGAATCAAAAGATGCTGGTGGTGGCGATTTCTATGCGCGCGTGTATGAAGCCGACCGGCCCGAATTATTTTTTAAAGCACCTGCGTATCGAGTAGTGGGTTCTGGTGATAAAGTTCGTATCCGTAAAGATTCAAAATGGAATGTGCCCGAACCGGAACTTACGTTATTCATTTGCTCCACCGGAAGTATTGAAGGTTATACCGTAGGCAACGATATGTCTTCGCGGGATATTGAGGGAGAAAATCCATTGTACTTACCTCAAGCCAAATCATACGATGGTTCTACCGCCATTGGTCCTTGCTTGTTTGTTGCCGAACGACCAATTGCACCCAATGCCATTATCAATATTTCCATTCAACGAGGAGGCACGGCAGTTTTCGAAAATCAAATTTCAATTGATCGAATGAAACGCAAACACACTGAACTGGTGGAATACTTGTTTCGTGAAGTTACATTTCCGTATGGCACCTACCTGATGACGGGAACGGGCATTGTTCCACCCGATAGTTTTACACTGCAATCGGGTGATGTGATAAGAATATCTATCGAAAACATTGGTACACTTGAGAATACTGTTGCTTAGGATATGACAATAGAAGGAAAACAAATTATAGGATTTGATCTTGTAGCAGCTGGTACTGAAACGTTTCAGTCGGTAAACCCTGCATTGGCTGTAAAGCTGGAGTATAAATTTGTTAAGGCAACTTCAGATGAAGTGAACAAGGCTTGTGAAAAAGCTGCTACAGCTTTTCAGGTATATCGAAAAAAATCAGGTGTTGAAAAGGCTGTGTTTCTGGAAACCATTGCCGAAGAAATAAAAGCGTTGGGCGATCAACTCATTGAAGTGTGTTGCACCGAAACTGCATTACCAAAAGCGCGAATAGAAGGTGAACGGGGTCGCACCATGAATCAATTGCTTCTGTTTGCTGCCATGCTTCGCGAAGGTTCGTGGTTGGATGCACGCATCGAAACAGCCGATCCTAACCGCGCACCGTTACCAAAGCCAGACATTCGCTATATGCATGTTGGCCTCGGACCCGTAGTTGTTTTTGGAGCCAGTAATTTTCCGTTGGCATTTTCCGTAGCCGGTGGCGATACCGCTTCTGCATTGGCAGCGGGTTGTCCGGTTATTGTAAAAGTACATTCGGCACATCCGGCCACAGGCGAGTTAGTGGGCAGAGCCATTCAGCAAGCAGCAAAAAAAACCATCATGCCCGATGGTGTGTTCTCCATGTTACATGGCGATGGCAGTGTGATAGGCATGCAGTTGGTAAAACATAAATTGATCAAAGCAGTTGGTTTAACCGGATCGTTCAAAGCCGGTAAAGCATTGTTTGATGCTGCCGTAAAGCGCGATGAACCCATACCCGTGTATGCCGAGATGGGTAGCACTAATCCTGTGTTCATTCTGCCAGAGGCCATGCGCATCAACAAAGAAAAAATTGCGCAAGGTTATGCAACATCGGTTACGCAAGGTGTAGGACAATTTTGTACCAACCCGGGTTTGTTGCTTTATCAGAACGGAGAGGGCGCAAAAGAATTTACCGATCAGATAAAAGCAGAATTTGAAAAAACTTCTGGTGGCGCCATGCTTACCGAAACAATTTTCCGCTCATACAGCGAAGGGGTTGCACATCATGCTTCCAAACAGGAAATAGAAGTTTTGGCTAATGGTGTGCGAACTGATGGCGTAAACCGTGCGCATCCGGTGCTGTTTAAAACTACAGGTAAAGTATTAGCCTCACATCATGAATTAACAGAAGAAATATTTGGGCCCACCAGTGTGGTGGTTGAAATGAATGCGAAAGAAGAGGTGTTAACAGCAGCGAGAAATCTTTCCGGACACCTTACAGCTACAGTTCATGGCACTGATGCAGATTTAATTGAGTACAAAGAGTTACTGGACATTCTCGAACAGAAAGTTGGTCGCATCGTCATCAATGGATTTCCAACAGGAGTAGAAGTTTGTCATGCCATGGTGCACGGTGGTCCATATCCTTCTACTACCGATGGCAGAAGTACTTCGGTAGGTACAGCCGCCATTTTCAGATTTACCCGTGCCGTGTGTTATCAAAGTTTACCACAGGCATTATTACCCGCAGAGTTGAAAAACGAAAACCCGCTTGCCATCTGGCGGTTGGTGAATGGAACAAGAACGAACAATCCGATAGTAGGTTAAAAAATATTACATATAGTTTTATGGCGTACAGAAGTTCAGAGTGGTTTGGCAAAAAAGATAAAATGGGTTTTATCTACAGAAGCTGGATGAAGAATCAGGGTTTTCCTGAAGATCTTTTTGATGGCCGACCGGTAATTGGAATTTGTAACACATGTGCGT
>DPSB01000299.1 GCA_003537495.1 Cytophagales bacterium
ACTAACGTAGTGGATGTATATGTAAATTATTTGCGTAAAAAGATTGATCGCGATCCACAACGGAAATTGCTACACACAGTAATTGGTATGGGCTATGTCTTGAAAGAATCCAATGAAAACGCAAACTAAAATAGCGCTGATTTTCTTTTTGATTCTGCTCTCTACCATTATGGTATTGAGTGCAAGCGTTTATTTTTTTACAACCCGGTATTCTTTTACCGATTTTTATAAGCGATTGGAAATTCGTGGCGTAGTTACCGCCCGTGCCGAATTAGATCATGAAGAGGCAAGCCAAACTGTTTTACAGGAAGTGCGCGCGTTGCATTTGGAAAAGTTGCCAGAAGAAAAAGAATACTTTTTTAAAATAGAACCAGGCCAATCGTTTGATGAAGAAGCGGACAAATTGGATTTACCAGAATCTTTTTTTTCAACGTTGCTTACTACAGGCCAGGCAACACATCAGGCAGGCGATATTTTTTTTACAGGTATCCGCTACAGTGGCAAAGCAGGCGACTATCTGGTAATTGTTTCGGCTGCCAATTATTACAGCTCGCACCATTTAGCTTATCTGCGCAACATTTTACTTATCGGTATTGTGCTGGCATCGGCTGTGGCTTTGTTTGTGGCTTTTGTTTTTTCGCGCCAGGTGTTTACACCCGTAAAAGAGATAACCGATAAGGTAAAAGAAATCAGTTCGCAAAGTTTGCATCTGCGGTTAGAGTCGGGCCGGGTTAACGATGAGATTGGCGAACTTGAAACTACGTTTAATAATATGCTCGACCGGTTGGAAACCGCTTTCGAAACACAGAATAATTTTATAAGCAATGCTTCGCACGAATTAAGTACACCGCTCACTACTATTATTGGCGAAGCAGAAGTAACGCTCTCCAAATCGCGTAGCGAAACGGAGTATGTGGAGTCGCTCACTACTATTTTAAGTGAAGCCGAGCGATTGGAAAAAATTACCAAGTCGTTATTGTTTTTGGCGCAAACTGGTTTTGCAGGTAAAGCACAGAAGTTTGATAAAGTTCGGGTCGATCAATTGTTGTGGGATGTAAAAAGTACCATCGATAAGATTAATCCGAAAAACAAAGTTCAGATTAATACAAGCCTGATGCCGGAGAGTCCGGAACAATTAAAGATTAAAGGCAACGAGCAATTGCTGCACCTGGCGCTTACTAATCTGGTAAGTAATGCCTGTAAGTATTCGCATAACAAGCCCGTAACGGTTTCCATTGGTGCGGCTGACGATAAAGTTATAATCGTAATTAAAGATACCGGAGTGGGAATTCCGGATGCTGAATTAAAATTTATCTACGATCCTTTTTTTCGCGCCTCTAATGTTACTGAGTATGAGGGTTACGGTATTGGTTTGCCGCTGGCCCGTAATATTGTGCGCATGCATACAGGCGAGTTGCTGGTAGTTTCTAAAATTAATGAAGGCACAACCGTACAGGTTACGTTTCCGATAGGGCATTACAGCCTTGGGTAAAAAATCAAATAAGAAACATCTCAAAAATACTTTGCGTGCAGATCCCGCACTGCGGCACGGCATAACAGGCACTCTTAGAAAGCATTTTTGAAATGTTTTATCATTCTTATCGCTTTCTAATCTCGTTCTTAATCCGCCTTAACACGGCAAGGCTATTCTTACAAAAGTTTTATTGCTTCTGCGGAAGCGAAAAAAATTTTAGCAGAACGGCTTATGAAGAGAACGATACTAATACCAACCGACTTTTCAATTGAATCGCTTAACCTGTTTAAGTATGCAGCCCAACAAGCACAAGAACCATTAAACATTGTATTGGTTCATGGCCAGCACCTTTCCGATTCTATTTTTGATTTGCTTTTCAGAACCCGAAAGGATTCCGTTTCAAAGTTATCCAATCCGGATTTTGAAGATGCGTGTCGCATTCTACGAAACAAATATGCCAGCCGCATTAATTCGTTTCGTATCGAAATTTTTTCGGGTGTAACGCAAAGTGCGTTTCAGAATTTTCTGGAAGGCAATCGCATTACGGAAATTCTTATTCCGAAAACCTATAAGCTTCAAGTAAGCGGAAAAAGTTTTGATGTGCTGCCTTACCTGCGGGCAAGCAGCCTGGCACCACAAGAAGTTGAATGGAAGCCCATAGAAAATGCACCCGAACGCAATCAACTCGCAGAAATTTTCCTCACATAATTTAATGCAATATGACCCCAACAACTCAACCCAATACCATGCTCAGTCGGCTGAAATTATTTTTCACGCTGTACGATAGTCGCTTTGAAGATTTACAATCGCATAACTGGCGCAGTACCGTTTACCGGGATTTTAGTGCCGGTCTTGTAGTAGCGCTTACTGCTATTCCTATGGCCATGGGTTTTGCAATGGCTATGGGCTTGCGCCCCGAACAAGGAATTATTGCTGGTGCGTTGGCATGTATTGTCGGGCGTACCTTTGGTGGTTCCAAGTATCAGGTGTATGGCCCCACTGCGGCTTTCATACCGGTTATTGCCAGCATAATTTTTAAGTACGGTCCCGAAAATGGTGGCACTGCAGCCGGGGCTCATGGGTTTCTGGTTTTCGTTTCCATCATATCCGGTATAATCTTAATGATTATGGGCTTAACGGGTATGGGTAAACTGGCGAAGTATGTACCCAACTCCATAGTGGTAGGATTTACGGTGGGTATTGCTGTTGCCATTGCACTTACCAACATGGAAGATATTTTGGGAATAGAAAGTTTTAAGGATACACTTGGGCAGGATGAAGATATTAAAGGTGGCTTGCTGCATAATCTTCAAATAGCATTAACAAGTTTGGGAAAGATAAATATCTGGTCGGTAGTAATTGGAGTAGGAACATTTTTGTTAACACGGTACTTGCTTAAGATTTCCATTTTTATTCCGGCACCACTTATCGCGATTGGTGCAGCTACATTAGCTTCGGCTACACTGCTGCAAGGCAAAGGCATTATTCTGGTGCGCGATATTTATGGCACTATTCCCAACGACTTCTTCGTGTTCACTGCCCCCTCTATGCCCGATTTTAATTGGGCCTTATTAGCCGATATTGTTTATTATGTAATTGCCATTGTATTTGTTTCTGGTGTAGAGAGTTTATTGTGCTCTTCTATGGCCGATCGTTTAGCGAATAATCAAAAAACTCCATTCAATCCCGATAAAGAATTCTGGGGACAAGGTTTGGTGCAGATCATTACACCTTTGGTAAATGGATTTCCATGTACCGGAGCATTGGCTCGCACGGCTACCAGTATTAAGGCGGGTGCAGTTACACCATTGGCCGGTTATTTTAAAGGTGTGTTGAAATTGGCGATGGCATTTTACATTGCTCAATACCTGGAGCTGGTACCGATGGCGTGTATTGGTGGCATTTTACTTTGGGTGGCCAGCAACATGATTAAGCGAAAAGAAATTCGTGAAGTAACCGCCACAGGCAAATTTGAAATGTGGATGATGGTCTACACAGCCATAATGGTTCCCGTTACCGATTTTTTAACCGGTGTACTTTCCGCTTTGATTTTCTATGTCGTGATCAAGAAAATATTTCCGGGTGTTTCTAAATCAGTAACAGCTAATCATGAACCCGCTCCACAGAAAAAACCTTTGGTTGAAGATCAGAAAGTAGAAGAGTTAGTTTAAAAAGTGTGGTTAGGTAAAGGTGAGTTCAGCCTCGCGCAAGCGGGGTTGAACTGTTTTTATCAGTTAACTAAACCCAAACAGATTATGCTGCGCATTCGGAAAAATGGCTTTTAATTTTTCCATCACTTCTTCAGTTGGCATGGTCACGTATTCAG
>DPSB01000018.1 GCA_003537495.1 Cytophagales bacterium
TGCTTTTATCTCTTTATCCGATTCATAAACTTCCTGATTGGTACTTAGTTTTAATTGAAACACTTTGTTCAGATCATAACACACAAACTTGCCCAGTTGCCACGGTGCCGTAGATATCCAAACCAGTTTCTTTTCTGGTTGAAAAATAATACCATGATGTGCAATGAGTTGGTTAACCAGCTTCTCATTACCCATACCAATGTCGTTATCGCCTTGTCCCTGTTGATTGCGAAGTAGCGAAGCCGTTTTTTCTATGGTGTTGTCTCCTTGCTCCTGAAGCAGTTCAGCCACACGCTCATACCGATACACGGAAGCACTTTGTTGCATGTGCGTTTGATTAAGTTCGGTATTACCTAATTCATTACTTTGAAAATGATTGGTGCTGATCAGTTGTGTTCCACCAACCTGATAAAGTGCTGTTTCGGTAGTGCTCTTTTCGATAAGAGCCGCCCGGTTATCTTTGGCCGAACCAATCAGAAATGACTCAGCTACAAACAATTCTCTTTTGGAAGCAATGGTATACGCCTCGTCTATGGTGGAAGCATATTGCAAAATTTCGCGCGCCACCAACGAAACCGGAGTTGCGGCAGCAGAAGGAATTTCAGACTTAGCCGCATTGATGGTGACGGTTAGTCCGGCTTCGTTCATACCGGAAAGCACACCTACCATGCCGCTAAATGTTAGCATCATAAATTTGTGGCCTTTATCGGGGTTAACGAACGCTACAATCTTATTCTTTGCGAAATCATCGCCTACATAAAAATCAAAATTACGACCAATAATAAGTGAACTATCTTGTGAAGAAGTGCCCCAGGTAGCAAATGAAGTGCATCCTACCAGCGACATATTTTGTAATGCGTGACCAATATCGTGCGCAGCATGATAATTTAAAATGCGTTGATACGCTGGGGCGATTGAATCAAAATCGGGTGAGGCAAATTGGGCAATGCCATAAATTTCCTGCTGATATTCTTCCACCACATGGTTATCCAGATCGCGGTTAAACCAACCAATAAAATACATCAACACCTTTCGGTAAAAAGCAGATGGCACCATCTCGTTGATCTGATCTGTAAACACTTTTTCCTGATACTGAGCCAGCGATTGCGTTAACGCTCCCATCGCCAACCCGCGTTGTACAGCATCGCCTTCTATGTACAGCTCATACAAACCGCTTTCACTTTTGCGAAACCAATTCTTTTCATACACGAACAAACCGGAGTCCTCAACCACATTCACTTTTGTAATTGCATCAATTGGAAACTGCGGAGGTGTAAAATATGCAACCTGTTGAATATACAGCATCAATACCCCAATCGCCACCAGCAGTACGATTACAATGCCCAATATTATTTTTAACAATCGCTTACGCATTCTTGATTTTTTCCAGCATGTAATCAATACCTAAGATTTGTGAACACGTCATTACTGCATTAACGGTTACACCCAACACTCCGTGCAGGTTCAGGTTTTGTCCGGTAAGGTAAAGGTTTGAGATTTTTGTTCGTGGCGAGATAAACGTGCGCATAGGTTCGCGATAATCTTTTGTGATACCATAAAGTGATCCATCATCGGTACCAATATAATCGCGCACGGTAAGTGGCGTGGCCGTGTAATACGATTGGATCGAATCTTTAAAGCCAGGAAACTTGGCTTCCACCATATCAAACAGCATTTCTGATTTTACTTTTTTAAATTCATCATACTCAACACCACGGTCATTTTCATTTGCCACGGTATTAAACGTATCCTTCCATTTGGCAACTTCATCAAAACGCATGTACGTCATTACCGTAACACCATCACAATACTCGGTATCATCAGAAGACGCACTATAATAAAACGCAAAACCCATAGGCCAGTTTTCTAATTTGTAATCGAGTACGGACCACGTATCTTCCACTGCAAAGTAGTAGTAGTTGTGATTTACATACTTCATGGTTTTAGGTTTCAACACAACGTTTACATAAAAAACAGAAATGGAATTCTCCAGACTATGAATACGCGTGCGAAAGGCCTTTTTAATACGATCGCTCTCAGTCATCTCCAGTGTTTTGGCCGGGTGTAGATTGGAAATGAATAAGTTGCCATAAAATTTTTCTCCGGTACTGGATTCCACATATGCAATCTTATCACCCTCTTCAACAAACTTTACTACTTCAGTATAATTAATGATACGACCACCACTGCCCACAATTTGCCGCGACAGATAGCGCGCAATCTGCGAACCGCCATCTACAAACCGCCATGAACTCTCGATGTAACTGTTAAGCACCAGCGCATGTACGTAAAGTGGTGTTTTGTCGGGCTCACCCGCATAAAGCAAACTGGTGCCTGCTAAAACATTCTGCAGTTTTTTATTTGAAGTAATTGACTCAATAAAGGTTTTGGTATCAATCTCTAAGGCTTCAATTTTATCAAAGTAATCGCCTTTGCGCAGATTATAAAGTGGAAAGCGTGAACATACATCTTTAATCTTATCGCAATAGATTCGTAGCGCTGCTTCCTCTTCAGGAAATTGCTCGGCCAACACCCGAATGAAATTTTCATAACCCTGCGCATACTTGTAAACTACCGGATCGCCTTCAAACAAAATAGCATCAAATACATCTTCATCCAGCTTGCGTAACTTCAACTTATCCATAATACCGAGGTATTTGAAAAGTTGATACAGGTTTTGCCCCTTGTCCAGCCCGCCTACATAATGCACGCCCGAATCAAACACCACGCCTTCGCGCACAAAAGTCTGGAGGTTTCCCCCTATCTGCTTGTTCTTTTCTATTACGCAAACTTTATAGCCCTCTTTTGCCAGCATAGTACCGCATGCCAAACCACCCAGTCCGCTTCCCACAATCACTACATCATATTGCTCCATCAAACAGTTGGTTTAGTAATCACAAAAATAATATTAGAAGTGGCTTTATGCTGATCAATTGTCTCTACCCTAAATCCATGTTGCTGGCAAAACGACTTTAACCAACTGCCTGAAATAAAGTTGAGCGGATTTTTGGCCCGGTTAAAACCCAACAGACTAACCGAAAGCACTTCGGTGAATCGGGTAGCTTTATGCCGTTGAGCAAGGTCGACATCGCCATCGCGAATGATAATTTTGCCACCCGGTAATACCGCTTCAAAACATCTTACCAATAACGCCTCCTGCTGTTGTGGCAACAGGTAGTGCAAAACATCAGCCATAATGATTACATCGTGCGGGGCAATGGGGCACTCGGCAACATTGGCGGTATTAAACTGAAGTTTATCTGCTCGTAAATAACCATGTTGCGCCACAGCAATTTTTTCTTCATCATGGTCAATGCCAGTAATTGTTCGCTCAGTTGAAAGAAACTGCAATTGGTAACATAAAAAGCCATAGCCACAGCCCAGATCAAGTACGGTTGCTTTTTTAGGAACTAACTCATCAAAAATCTCATAGTAATTTTCCATGCGCAGTTTAATGCGCAGATACCATTCCAGTACCGGCCCTTTGTAGCGATAGTTGTTATACAGACTATGCCTGAATTCTTTTGGGGTACGAACTTCTTTCTCCAGTTGAGCATGTGATTCTTTGAAGTATCGCGCAATGGCTTTGGTTTTTTCCTGATACGTAGAACCAAAGCGATAATCTGTATTGTCAATACCCGGCAACATACTTACGGCAACCGTGGCTTCATTTACATACCAGGTAGATTTTGGAATTGCACGCGATGCACCTGAAATCAGTACTGGATAAATCGGGAGCTGAAATTTTTCGGCCATAAAAAACGCACCTTTATGAAAGCGACCGATAGTACCATCCTTTGAACGGGTTCCTTCCGGAAAAACAACAACCGAATAACCATCATCAATCCGATTCTTAAGTTGATCGATACTTCCCTCCGCTCCTGCTTCAACCGGATAATAACCAGCCAACCGAACTACACCGCCAAATACAGGCGAGTTCCACACCCATTTATTGGTGAGCAGTATTACACGCGGGTGCAACATAGTAGTGATTAATATATCCAAAAACGAACTATGGTTAGCGATAATAATTCCGGGGCGTTTAAAAATGTCGGTGTTGTGCTTTGCAATTCGCTTCTTCAGATTTAGCGCCAGGTACACCACACTTCTGGTAAAGAATCGAATGAGATGATGATACACCAGCCGAACTCTTTTCCGTGCAAATGGAATTAATAACATGAGTAGTCCCACTACTGTAAGGAACAACGAACCAAACACAAACAAGCCGTAAGTAAGCGTGGTGAAAAACAATCCTTTTGCGGTTACCGGTGGCAACTTCTTGTATGTGCGATTCGTAATCAGAATAGAAAATAAAAAAGGTTCGATCACTTGCGACATAATAAACACACACACAATTCCAATAATGGCAATTGCTGCAATTGAACGCAAGGCAGGATGCTCGGCAAAAATCAGTACACCCAAGCCCGATACTGTAGTTAAAGTTGAAAGCGCAATGGACACGCGCACCGAAGGTAAATTTTGTTTACCCGATTTGTATTCTTGCTGTAAACCATCCATTACAAAAATGCTGTAGTCATCACCTAGGCCGAAGATGAACGTGGAGATAATTACGTTGATGATGTTAAATTCAATCCCCACCAAAGCCATAATGCCCAAAATCCAGATCCACGTAATCAGCATGGGTGTAAACGTAACGATAGTTAGTTCTATGCGCCCAGTTGAAATCAACAGCACTACAAAGACCAAAATTGCCGTAAACGTTACAATGAAATTAAAATCTTCGTGAATGAATTCTACAAATAACGTAGTTATCACTTGTCTGTCTAACAGACTGGCTGGTGCCAATGCCAGCGCCCGCTGAACTTGCATTTTGTCTTCGGGCAACACGTTGATTAACGAGATAACTGTTGCTTGCTCATTTCGCTCAATAATGTTATCCTTGAAAAAAAGATTCTTTAACGTTTTGAAAGAGGCTGCATCCATTAAGGCGTAGTTCCGATCTATTACCGAATCCACATTAGCCAGTACCGCTGCTGAAAACTTCAATCGGGCAGCTTCCTCTTTCACAATTTGAAAGAATGTCTCTTTACGCATATCCCAGAAGGTGTGCCATTGTTCGATACGAATACGTTGCAACGAATCGGAAAGCAGAAACGAAGAAGGTGTAAGCGTTCGCTGAATTATTCCGTTTGCTTCAAGGCTATCGATAGCAGGAATTACCTGCTCCATTTTTTGTAACGCCTTTTGTAGCGATGGCGCATCGCTCGAAACATAAAGCGAATGCAAACTGGCTGGGTTAATCGCCTCAAGGCGTTCTTGAGCTTGTCTGGTTTTTTCATCCATAAAATTCAGACTACCCATGTTGCTGTTAAAATTCACTTGCGATGCAAAATAAAAAAACACCGGTGTGAGCAGCAGAATTATAAAAACAGGAATGCGCCCCGGTGATTTTTTAAAAACAAATGCCCGATCAAAAGCTGTTTCCTTAAAATCTGGTTGCGTAATAAAGTGTGGAAAGAAAATAAGTGAACACAACGCTGCACCAATCAAACTAAAACCAGCAAACAGTCCAAGGTCTTGCAATACAGCCGCACTGGTAAACTGTAAACTAAAAAAAGCCAGCACGGTAGTGAGGCTGCCCAACGTCATAGGTTTTACCAGGTCTTTAATTACTTGTTCTTTGTTGGGATGGTAGCGGTAATGCACCAGAAAGTGCAACGCATAGTTAACGGCAATACCCAGAATAACAGAGCCTGCTGCCAGTGCAAGAATGGAAACCGTTCCCTTAATAAGGTAGATGCACGACAATGAAAACAAGCCACCAAACACAGCCGGTATAAGTATGAATACCAACGACTGCACATTTCTAAAAAAGCCGATGATAAAAATACCGAGCAGTACAATTAATAAAGAAATAGTGAGTTGAATATCATGCCGTAGTTGTTGCGCA
>DPSB01000019.1 GCA_003537495.1 Cytophagales bacterium
CCCGGCAAATCCGGGTACGTTTTTACTGAATGCAGAGGGTAAAAAATTCTATGATTATGGAAACATGTCTGCACTTGGATTACCTAACCGTCCTCAATATGGCGGTCGCCATGCCATTGCTGAAACCGAGTTAAATGAGGCTTTCTACAGAAGAAATGTGTTGGGAGCTCGCGGTTATGTAGATATTTCATTTTTAAAGGATTTTAAATTCACTATCAACGCTGGGGCTGATATAACTAACCAGACAGATGTAAGTTATGGCAACCCGCTTGTTGGCGATGGTTCAGCGGCTGGTCGTACTACTCACCGGTTTGATAATATCTCCAACTTTAATTTTAATCAACTGTTGAATTATTCCAAGTCTTTTGGTTCGCACAATGTTTCGGCACTTGTTGGTCACGAAAACTGGAATAGGCGTGAGAACTATGTAACCGTTTCAAGATCTCAACAGTCTCTGGATGGAAATATCGAACCGCGTAACTTTGCTACTTTAACAGATGGTGATGGCTTTTTGGATAGATATAAAGTGGAGGGATATTTCTCACGAGTGAACTACGATTTTAATGAGAAGTACTTTGCTTCATTCTCCGTTAGAAGGGATGGGTCAAGTAAATTCTATCAAGACGTACGGTGGGGTACATTCATGGCCGTAAGCGGTGCGTGGAGGTTAGATCAGGAGACTTTTATTCAAAGTATCCCAACTATCAGTCAGCTAAAACTTAGAGCTTCCTTTGGCCAGACCGGTAATGACTCGGGTATTAACTACTACGCGTGGCAACCAGTCTATGGGTTAGGATGGGACAATGCTCTTGAGCCTGGTATTTTACAAGGCAGTTTGGGCAATAGGAATTTAACGTGGGAATCGAGTGATGCCTCAGACGTAGCGTTGGAATTTGGTTTACTCAAAAACCGCATAACAGGAACAGTGGAATATTTTAACCGGGCTTCCTCTAACTTAATTTTTTCTGTTCCCATGCCACTTTCATCAGGGGTTGCTACTGTTACCAAAAACATTGGTAAGATGGTGAACAGTGGTATTGAAATTACCTTGGGTGCCGAGGTGTTGAAAAAGGGCGATTTCTCATGGCAATTGGATGTAAACGCTATGAAACTTAAAAACGAAATTGTTAAGATGCCGGACGAATCGGAAACAATAATAGATGGGACTAAACAATTAAAGGAAGGCCGATCAATCTATGATTTTTGGTTACGGGAATACGTTGGGGTAAGGCCTGAAACCGGAGACGCGCTCTACCGCGCAGAAACCTATAATCCTGCCAATTCGTTTCGTACTGAACAGGGTGATACGTTAACATGGGCCAGTTCCAATGCAAGGTTTCACTATGCTGGAACCTCAATTCCTAAGTTATCAGGTGGGATTACCAATACATTCAGGTATAAGGGCGTCTCACTTTCTGCTGTAATTGTTTACCAACTTGGCGGAAAAGTATATGATGGCGCTTATGCCGGTCTAATGGGTTCCGGTGGATTTGGCAGTGCTAAACATGTTGATATCTTAAAAAGCTGGACTCCTTCCGGGGAGGTTTCGGATGTATGGTCTCTAAATGATTCAGATTTGCCTCGATTGGATCTTGGCCGTACAGGTGATTATAATGTAGCCTCAGACCGATGGCTGATTGATGCCAGCTATCTGAACATCCGTTCGGTAACATTAGCGTATGACCTTCCCAGCAAATGGACCAGTAAAGTATTCTTGAACAAAGCACAAGTTTACATTAGCGGTGAAAACCTGGCGTTTAAGTCCAGAAGGGTGGGAATGAACGTACAGGAAAGTTTTGGTGGCACAACCAGCAACGTATACAGCCCTGCCAGAAGTTTAGTTTTTGGAGCTTCTATAACACTATAAATTATAACGGTTATGAAAAATAAAATTTCAGTTATTCTTATCGCACTCACTTTCCTCACGGTATCGTGTGGCGAAGACTATTTGGACACCGCTCCAACCGCTAGTGTTGACGCTTCTGCAGCATTTCTTACAACAAAGAATGCAGAGGCTGCCGTAAATGGCATCTACCGTCTTTTGTACTCTCAAGTTACCGGTGGAGACCAAGGGCATGCCAATCATCCGGCTCAACTATATATATGGGATCTTATGGGCGATGATGTAGTTATGCCCAACACCACCAATGCCTGGAACCAAACAGATGCTGCGTGGGTTACTCACAGAACAGATGCAAACGTGGCGACAACGCATCCCTATCGGATGTATTATAGGGTAATCGCCAATACCAATGTGGCAATTGCCAGTATAGATAATGCTACAGGGCCACAGACTACTAAGGATCGGTTAAAAGGTGAAGTTTATGCCTTGAGGGGTTGGGCTTATTTTAACCTAGTTCAAATGTATGGTAAACGCTATGTGGGTGGGGCAACAAATACCCAAATGGGTGTTCCGCTTGTTTTAACAGCTACTATCGAAGGTCAACCTCGTGCTACTGTTGAGGAAGTTTATACCCAAATCAATGCTGACTTGGATCAGGCAATTGCCCTGTTGCCATCAACACCGGTCAATAAATCACATCCCGATAAAGAAGTGGCTAAAGGGCTTAAGGCACGGGTTGCACTTGTTCAGCAAAATTGGGCATTGGCAGAAACAATGGCCAACGAAGCACGCCAAGGTCTTTCACCAATGAGTCAAGCTGACTATCGGGGCGGGTTTTCAAATATCGCTAACGCTGAATGGATGTGGGGTGCTGATCATATCGAAACTCAGACAACATTTTTCTGGGGATTTCATCAATATATGTCCTGCAATTTTAATTCAACGGTTAATCGTCAGACACCCAAGGTAATAAACAGCGCATTGTATGCCCAAATCCCGGCTACCGATGTCAGAAAGGAAATGTGGGCTGCAACAGCTAATGCTGCATCTACAATTGCTCCTCCCGGAGGTATTAAGCCACAGTATATGGTGCAAAAATTTAGACTTGAAGCAGCAGCTCCATCTACCAGTTTTACTGGTGATGTTCCCTATATGAGGGCATCTGAATTGTATTTGATCGAAGCCGAAGCGCAGGCGCGTCAAGGTGGAGCCAAAGAAACAGCCGCTCAAAATACATTATTTGCATTAGTGAGTGCGCGTAATCCGAGTTATGTACTTTCTGTTAATACGGGCACAGCACTTGTAGACGAGATATTGCTTCAGAGAAGAATAGAATTATGGGGCGAAGGCTTTCGGTTCTTCGACTTAAAGCGTTTGGATCTGCCGCTTAACCGCAACGGTGCCAACTTTGTTTCGGCTGTAATAGGTGGTTTGTTTGATGTGCCCGCTGGGGATCCACGGTGGGAGTATCTTATTCCTCGTGCTGAACTAAATGCCAATAAAGCTTTGGCTGGCCAGC